>CBFCZJ010000192.1:0-7454 GCA_965602445.1 uncultured Desulfobacterales bacterium
TCCGGACTGTTCTGCTCGACGATCCTGCCAAAGTCCATGAACATCACCCGGTGGGCGACGCTGCGGGCAAATCCCATCTCGTGGGTCACCACCAGCATGGTCATCCCCTCCCGGGCGAGATCAATCATCACGTCGAGCACTTCTTTGATCATCTCCGGATCCAGGGCCGAGGTGGGCTCGTCAAAGAGCATCACCTTCGGCGCCATGCACAGGGCCCGGGCGATGGCCACCCGCTGCTGCTGTCCGCCGGAGAGCTGGCCCGGATATTTGTTCGCCTGCTCGGCGATCTGCACCTTTTCCAGGTAGTACATGGCCGTTTCCTCGGCCTCTTTTTTCGGGACCTTGCGGACCCAGATCGGTCCGAGGGTCAGGTTCTCCAGGATGCTCAGGTGGGGAAACAGGTTGAAGTGCTGGAACACCATGCCGACTTCGGCGCGGATTTTTTCAATGTTCTTTACGTTGTTGGTCAGTTCGATGCCGTCTACGACGATCTGGCCCCGCTGGTGCTCTTCGAGCCGGTTGATGCAACGGATCAGGGTAGATTTTCCCGATCCGGAGGGACCGCAGACGACGATCCGCTCCTTTTTATGCACGTTCAGGTTCACGTCCCTCAGCACATGGAAATCCCCGAACCACTTGTGCATGTTCCGGATCTCGATGATGTACTCGTTTTCTGAGACGTCGGCCGTAACGGGGGGCTTTTCTTCGGTCATGATCCTATCTTAATTGCTGGAGTTGCCGGAAAATTTCACTTTCAATCGATTGCCGCAAAGAGAGGAAGCAAAGCGCCCCCCCCATTTTAGCTCATTTTAGGCATTTTAGGCATTCTTATCCCTTATCCAGCTCCTTTTCCAGTTTCCGGCTGTAGTTGGCCATGGAAAAGCAGCCCAGAAAATACAAAAGGGCCACGAACAAATACACCTCCGGGCTGAATCCCATCCATTCCGGGTTGGAGAGCACGGTCTGGGATGTCTTGAGCAGATCGAACAGGGCGATGATCACCACCAGCGAGGTGTCCTTGAATGCCGAGATGAGGATGCTCACCGTGGGCGGGATCACGATCTTCAGGGCCTGGGGCAAAATGACCAGCCGCATGGTCAAATAATAGTTGAGCCCCAGGGCGTCGGCCGCTTCGTACTGGCCTGTGCTCATTCCCTGCAGTCCGCCCCGGACCACTTCTGCGATGTAGGCGGCCGTAAACAAAATGATCGCCGCCTGGGCCCGCAGGATCTTGTTGATGGTCACCCCTTCGGGCAGAAACAGCGGGAAAATGATCGATCCCATAAAAAGCAGGCTGATCAGGGGAACCCCGCGGATCGCCTCGATGTAGACGACGCAAAGCGCCTTTACCGCGGGCATGCGCGACTGGCGCCCCAAGGCCAGCAGAACGCCCAGCGGATAGGCCGCGGTCAGCCCGAAGATCGACAGGATCAGGGTCAGCGGAAGCCCGCCCCATTGGGTGCTTTCCACGGATCGGAGTCCGAAAACACCGCCCTTCATGAGCACGCCCATGAGGACCAGCCCCCCGATCCAGGCATAAAAGAGCGGCTTTTTCCAATGCTCTCGATTCCGGCTGTAGAACAGCAGCGCAAACAGCAGCAGCATCGCCACCAGAGGGCGCCAATGCAGCTCATAGGGATAGAACCCGAAGAGGATAAAGCGGTAATTCTGGCTGATCACCGACCAGCAGGCCCCGGCCGCATCCCGGCAGGCCTGTCCGCCGGTGAGCCACACGCTGTCGACGAACGCCCATATTACAAAGGGCGGCACGGTCTTGCCCAGGACAAACAGCGTCACCAGGGTGAGAATGGAGTTGAACCAGCCGTTGAACAGGTTCGCCCTGATCCACCCCACCACGCCCACGCTGGTCACCGGCGGACGGATGTCGTCTTCGTCCTCCGGGGCCGGCACCTGCGCGTTTTGGATGTCGGTCGAATCAAAAGCCACGGTGAAAGGACCTCATGCGCTCGTCGGTATGTCTTAACTCTACAGAAACAGGACGGCTTTTCCTCTTTTTACATCCGCCGCAAAGCGGCGCTGCAACAAAAAAGCGCGCCTGGTCGAACGTTCCTATCGTTCGACCAGGCGCGCTTTTTTGTTGTACCAATTCATGAACGCCGACGTGGACAGGCTGAAAATCAGATACACCAGCATGATCAGGGCGACCCCTTCGATGGACTGGCCGGTCTGATTGATGGTGGTGTTGGCCACCGAAACAAAGTCCGGGTACCCGATAGCCACGGCCAGGGAGCTGTTCTTGGTCAGGTTCAACATCTGGCTGGTCAGCGGCGGGATGATCACCCGAAGCGCCTGGGGAAGAATCACCAGGTTGAGCACCCGGCTCGGTCTGAGGCCGATGGACATGGCCGCTTCTGTCTGCCCCTTGCTGACCGACTGAACCCCGGCCCGGACCACCTCCGCCACAAAAGCCGCCGTATAAAGGACAAGACCCAGCAGCAATGCAATGAACTCCGGGCTGAGGCTCATCCCCCCCTTAAAATTGAACCCTTTCATCTCCGGCATGTCCATCGCGGTGGGTGCACCGAAAAAAAACCAGGCGGCCAGCGGAAGGCCGAAGATGATCGCCGCTCCTACGCGAAACATCGGAAAAATCTGGCCGGTGCTGGCCTGCCGGGCGGCCGCCCAGCGCCGGATGAAAACCACCGCGACAATTGCGGCCCCCAGGGCCAGCAGCATGTACTTGTGGGCGGGGTGGGCCTCGGGGACGGCAAAAATCACCCCCCGGTTGCACAGGAAAAGTCCCGTGAACGGGTTGAGCGCCTGCCGCGGGCCGGGAAAGATTTCATAGAACATCGCGTACCAGAAAAAGAGCTGGAGCAGCACCGGGATGTCCTGCATCACTTCGATGTAGATGGCCGCCATGCGGGAGACCAGCCAGTTGGTCGAGAGCCGGGCAATGCCGATGATCGTCCCTAAAATGACGGTGACGACAATCCCGATGAACGACACCTTGATGGTGTTCAACGCGCCGACGAACAAGGCCCGCAGGTAGGTGTCGGCGGAAGAATAGGCGATCAGGGACTCGCCGACCTCGAAGGAGGCGGTCTTTCCCAAAAAACCCCAGCCGGTGGCGATCGACTGGCGCTCCAGGTTGTGCAGGGTGTTTGAGATCAGGTACCAGGCCAGCAGCCCGACCATGCACAGCACGCCGATCTGATAAAAGGCGGCCCGAACCTTCGGGTTCAGCCATGGGGGAACTTTTTCGATCGCCTCGGCGGTATTTTCCATGGGCTTTCCGACGCGATGTCACGCCAGCGTTGGGGAATGACAATGTCAAAGACCTGCCCTGCGCAGTAGCGCGGGCAGGTCTCAGGTCACAGGTCCATCGGTTCCGGCAGGCGCCTGAAGCAGGCGTCCGCCTTCTTGTCGATTATCTGAAAGGAGCGGCATACATCAGGCCGCCGTCGGTCCACAGCGCGTTGAGCCCGCGCTCCAGCCCGAGGGGTGTGTCGGGCCCGACGCTTCGCTCGTAAATCTCGCCGTAGTTGCCCACCTGGCGGATCACCTTGACAACCCAGTCATCGTCCAGGCCCAGGGTCTTTCCGAGGCCGGGATCGACGCCCAAAAAGCGCTGGATCCCCGGATTGGTGGACTGGAGAAACTGGTCGATGTTCTTGGAGGTGATGCCGAATTCTTCTGCCTGAATCAGGGCCATCATCGTCCAGTTGACGATGTCGTACCATTGATCGTCGCCATGGCGGACTACCGGCGCCAGCGGCTCTTTGGAGATGATTTCAGGCAGGATGATGTAGTCGTTGGGATTGGGGGCCACCGACCGCTGGGCGGCCAGCTGGGAAACGTCCGAGGTCAGGCTGTCGCACCGGCCGGCGAAAAAGGCCTTGTTCAGCTCGGCAGTCTGTTCGATGACCACCGGCTTCCAGGGCATCCCGTTGGACCGGAAGTAGTCTGCCGCGTTGAGCTCGGTGGTGGTTCCGGGAAGAACGCAGACCGTGGCGCCGCCGAGTTCCCTGGCGCTCTTGACCCCGAGGGCCTTGGGCACCAGAAAGCCCTGGCCGTCGTAGTAGTTGACCTGGGCGAAGTTCAGCCCGTTGGTGGTCGACCGGGTCAACGTCTGGGTGGTGTTGCGGCAAAGCACATCGATTTCCTTGGACTGCAGGGCCGGAAGCCGCTGCACCGCCGTCAGGGCGACAAACCTGACCTTGTTGGCATCGCCGAGGACCGCCGCGGCAACGGCCCGGGCCGTGTCGACGTCCAATCCTTCCCACACACCTTTGTCGTTGGGCATGCTGAAACCGAAAACACCGCCGTTTACGCCGGCGATGAGTTCCCCCCTGGACCTGACTTCCTCCAGGGTTCCGGCCGTCGCCATCCCGGCAAAAAACAATACCAGGACCACGGCCACTGCACTCAGTTTGAATCGCTTCATCCGTTCTCCCTCCTTTTTGAATTTGGTTGACCCGCCGGACCGGATGCTTTGGACCGGCTGCCCGGCGCAGACGCCGGAATCAACACCGTTGACGACCCACTTGTGGATTGGAGAAAAATGCGGACCCTTCCCGCGCTAGGATCATTGTATTACCTGATGCGGCGATGAAAATCAAACCCTAAGGCGAGCGTGGGCCAAAACAGGAACGCGTTTGAACGCGGCCGGAAACCTTCCCAATCCCCCCTCTGCCCCCGGTCGGGTCGTTTCGCTTGACAGCCCCCTTGTCAGACGGATAGAAACAAAATACCATTTATATTGAGCGATTTTTCTTCGGATCTTTGTACGGGCGGGCGTAAAGCCCGCCGCTACGCGGCCAAAGTCACCCCGCAGCCAGAGGCGGGGTTTACCTGTCGCGGCGACTTGTCCCGGCGTAGCTCAAAGCGAAGACGGAGGTGCGAAGACAGATCCCTGCCCGGATCCCTGGCGGACTTGGCCCAAAGCCCTCGCATAATCGCTTAGATCAGAAACAAATAAAATCGCGGCAGCGATTTTATGCGGCAGCGATTTTATCCGAAAAGGAGAAGCCCATGGATCGGCACTGCACCCTTTTCACCGGCTTGTTGGCCGTCGCGTTTGCCGGAATGCTGGCGGCCGGATGCGCCAAGCCTTCCTATCTCGACGTCCGCTATGCCCTGCCCCCTTCATCACAAGCCCTGAGCGGGATGAAGACAGCGCTCGATATCCGCGACGAGCGCTCGACGACGGAGATCTTTGCCGGAGACGCCAAAGAGGAGTTCGAATACTTCACCGGCATCTTTTCCCTCTCCCTGGACCGGGGAGGAACCAGCCACGTGGCCGGCACCTACGATCTGCCGATGCTGTTCAAGGAGGCCTTCCGGCAGCGTCTGACGGCAACGGGGGTGGAAGTCGTCTCCGAGGCTTCGGAGAATGTGCCGCAGGTGGAAATCGTCCTTCATCGGTTTTTGATCGAGGGCGCCGGCCGCAAATGGATCGCCGATGTCGCCTATGAAGCCCGGCTGCTGGTCGAAGGCCGGACCAGGGCCACCCAGGCCGTTTCGGGAAAGGCCGAACGTTTCAAGATCATGGGCCACAGTGGCGCCGAAAAGGTGATCGGGGAGATCTTCACGGACAGCGTGAACAAGTTCGACCTTGCCAACTTGATGGATAAGGCGGCGATAAAGTAGTTAATTGGTGGATTGGTTTATTGGTCGATTCGTTAAACCCAAAACAAGCCCGATTCAACCATAGCGGCCAATGACTAAATGGTCATCGGTTTATCAGATGGCTGGCATTCACACGAAGACCCAATTGACCATTCAACCAATTGACCAATCAACCCGCCTACAGCAGGAGCCGGTCCGACTGGTAGGCGTCCAGGGCCCCTTTGATGAACCTTTCCAGAAAACCGTCCACCTGCTCCCTGGCCAGGTCTTCCACCTTGTGGACTTCTTCGTCCATCTCGACTCTTTGAGGAAGCCGCTGGGGAAACCGGATGATCACCGCCACTTTTCGATAATCACCCGAGGGCCGGAAAAACGCTTTGTAGGAGGCGTCCACCAGGCGCTGCCGGTGATAATTTGTCTGAAATTTTTCCGGATAAAAGTAGAAAGCCACGTCCTGGATGTTCTGCCTGCCGGTGTTCGGTGAGGTCGTCTGGCCCACGTGAATCTTGTGCCACAGTCCGAAGCCTTGCAGGTCCTTTTCCACCTTCCGGACAGAGGGAAGAATCACCTCCTCGAAGCAGCGGTTCAGGCGTTCGATTCTGGCTTCGATCTGCTGGGCGGTCTGTTCCTGAAGCTCTTTCCAGTGCTTCTTTTCCTGCTCTTCTTTCAGATTGAAATCGTCCAGGATTTCCTTGATCGTCATCGGTTCACCTCCGTCGATGGAATGGTTCCGATGCTAATCCATCTGTCAAAAGCTGGCAAGGGATTTGCCGCTCTGTCTGTTATCGACAATCGCTTCAAGCTTGATCAAACTGATCGCCCCGGCGGCCAGAGGCGGCGCTCGTATGAAACTTCGTTGTTCTCGGTCCGTTATTCCGGGCTTGACCCGGAATCCAGATTTTTCCTGGATCCCGGCTCTCCGCTCCGCTCCGGCCGGGATGACGGGATGAGAGGTTTCATTATTGATCAAACTGGTCGGCTCCGCCGACCAGCGGCGGGGCTCGTATGAAACTTAGGTCGAAGGCAAATGGCCTGTTGACTTGGGCCGGACAAAACGATAAAAATCGAAGAAACTTGACCATCGACAACCCTACAAAATCGCGCAAACAATTTTAGAGCGCTTGTAAGATTGAATCGGCTCTATATAGGGATTGTCAAACAGCCGATCCATGACCTTGAGTTTACGGGACGCCAGAGCATATCAAGCTCTGTCAAACGGAACGGAAAAACGACAATCCCTATATCCGGACAAGGAGATCCTCCTGTGGAAAAAATGGATAAACGACAGGTGCTGGAAATCGCCGAGGGGCTCAGGCTCATCGAAGAAGGCGTGGAAAAGATTCAGGGGACCATGCGGGAGCTCAACGCCAAATCGATCAAGGACATCGCCGAACAGCTCCTCCCGATCTTCAAGGAAGACGACGATTCGCTGAGCGACTCGATCATCAACCATATCGGATAGGCCGCCGGCAAACAGCCGGCGAGGTGGCGTTGAACCGTTTCAGGTATTGGTTTCCAACAGAAGGAGGCCTTCCATGAAGCGTCCGAATGCGGTCGGTTTCTGCCCCCGGTGCGCGGAACCGGTGGCGGTCTGCTGCTCTATCCCCAACCACGGGCTGCATTTCTTGCTTTCCGCGATCAGTCTCGGGGTATGGCTTCCGATATGGCTGCTGGTGGCAATCCACAGCAGAACCTGCCGATGCCTGCAATGCGGCGGCCGGTTTGCCAGGAGCAACGCCGAACCGGTGATGCCGGTTTTTTTCGAAACCGATCGGAGCGAAGGAGCCCGTCTCTCTCCGGCGGCCGCCCTCCACGGCCTGCTGATTTCAAAAAACCTCGTCTACTATATGCCTACCGCCGCC
>CBFCZJ010000193.1:0-7417 GCA_965602445.1 uncultured Desulfobacterales bacterium
GGCGGTTGACAAAGCACCGATTCCACCCTACAAGGACTCAGTCCTTGCCGCCGATTTCCGGCACCCGTCAAAATTCCAGCAACGTAAACCGTTCAGGGACGCGACATGAAAGGAATCATACTGGCCGGCGGGTCCGGCACGCGACTGTATCCGATCACCCGGGTCATCAGCAAGCAGCTCCTGCCGCTGTACGACAAGCCGATGATTTACTACCCCCTATCGGTTCTTCTGTTGGCCGGCATCCGGGAAATCCTTGTCATTTCAACCCCCCATGATCTTCCGCTGTTTGAAAAGCTCATGGGAGACGGAAGCCAGTGGGGGATCTCTTTGCACTACGCACAGCAGCCCCGGCCGGAGGGACTGGCCCAGGCCTTTGTCATCGGCAGGGATTTTATCGGCGACGGCCAGGTCTGCATGATTTTGGGCGACAATATATTTTACGGGCAGGGACTTTCCCAGCAGCTCCGCCAGGCGCAAAACCGCGAAAAAGGCGCCACGGTGTTCGGCTACTGGGTAAGTGATCCTGGCCGCTACGGCGTTATCGCCTATGACGAGGCGAATCGGGTCGTGGACATCGAGGAAAAGCCCGCAGCGCCGAAATCCAACTATGCCGTCACCGGCCTTTACTTTTACGACAACCAGGTGCTGGACATCGCCGCCGGGCTGAAGCCTTCCGCCCGGGGAGAGCTGGAAATCACCGACGTCAACCGTGCCTATCTGGCGCTGAACCAGCTTCACATCGAGCGCCTGGGCCGGGGAATTGCCTGGCTCGACACCGGCACATACAAAACCCTGATGCAGGCGGCAAACTTTATCGAAGTCATCGAAAACCGACAGGGGCTGAAAGTGGCCTGCGTAGAAGAAATCGCCTACCGGATGGGGTTCATCGACGCGGCACAGGTCAAACGGCTGGCCGCCGAGTATCCGAACAACGCCTACGGCGCGTATCTGCTCGACCTGATCCACAAGGAACGATAACGGCGGAGAAGACCGATGCAAATCGAAAAAACGCCGATAGACGGGGTTCGGATCGTCAGACCCGACATCTACCGTGACCGCCGGGGGTATTTTCTGGAAACCCACCAAAGCCGGCGTTATGCGCAAATGGGCATCGACGTCGACTTCGTCCAGGACAATGTGTCATGGTCGGTGCGGGGAGCCCTTCGGGGCCTTCACTTTCAGCGAACCCGGCCCCAAGCCAAGCTGGTATCGGTCCTCTTCGGCGAAATTTTCGACGTGGCGGTGGACATTCGTCCGGACTCTTCCAGCTTCGGCAGATGGGTGGGCGCCCGGCTCACGGCAGAAAAGGGGCGACAGGTGTTCATTGCCGAAGGCTTTGCCCACGGGTTCTGCGTGCTGAGCCTCCGGGCCCTGGTTCACTATAAATGCTCCGACATCTATGTGCCTGAAGACGAAGGCGGGATTTTGTGGTCCGATGAGGACATCGGCATCCAATGGCCGGTGACAAATCCGCTGGTGTCGGCCAAAGACCGGTCCTACCCTCGTCTGGGCCAGCTTGGCTCAACAGATCTGCCTTCCGTGGAGATCCTTCGTTGAAGCTGCTCATTGTCGGCGCAAGAGGACAGCTCGGCTCGGCGCTTGAACGAGCCAGCCGGAAGAAAGGATGGGCGCCGGCAGCCGTCGATCTGCCCCAGGTCGACATCGCCGATCCGGAAACTATCCGTGCGGCGCTGAAGGCATCTTCGCCGGACCTGGTGATCAACGCCGCCGCCCATACGGCCGTAGACCGCGCCGAGGATGAACCCGAGGCCGCGTTTTCTGCAAACCGCGACGGTCCCCGGCACCTGGCCCGGGCTTGTGCACGGTCGGGAATCGTCCTCATTCACGTTTCCACCGACTACGTATTTGACGGCACCTCCGGACAGCCCTACACAGAGGACGATCCGGTGTCGCCCGTGGGCGTCTACGGAAAAAGCAAAGCCGCCGGAGAAGACGCCGTTCGAAGCGAACTGCCGGCCCATTTGATCGTCCGGACCTCTTGGCTGTATGCTGCCGGCGGCCATAATTTTGTCCGTACCATGATCCGGATCGGAAAGACGGAGAAGGTGGTTCGGGTGGTCGCCGATCAGTTCGGCTGCCCCACCAACGCAGCGGACCTGGCCGCCGCCATTCTCGTTCTGGCAGAAGAGGCGGTCGCAGCCCAGTCGCAACCCTTGTGGGGCACCTACCACTTCTCAAACCGGGGCGTTACCAGCTGGCACGGCTTTGCCGAAACGATTTTTGAAAAGACCCGCGGCCGAATCCCGCTCCGGGTCGAACAGGTGATGCCCATCACCACGGTCCAGTTCAACGCCGCGGCCCCGCGCCCCGCTTATTCGGTGCTTTCCTGCGACCGAATCCGCCGTCGCTTCGGCATCGTTCCCCGCGCCTGGGACGAGGCCCTCTCCGATGTCCTGGAGGAAATCATCGCTGAAGAAACAGTCGGCCGGAGAAATGACCGATGAAGGGCTTCGTTCATGTCTATACCGGCAACGGCAAGGGGAAAACTTCGGCGGCCATGGGCCTTGTTCTGCGGGCAGCGGGCGCCGGCCTGTCGGTGTTCGTCTCGCAGTTTGTCAAAGACGGTCGAAGCAGCGAGATAATCGGCCTGAAGCGGTTTTCCGGACAAGTACAGGTCGCCGCCTTCGGCACGGGCCGGTTTCTGACATCGCCGCCGGCCCCTGCCGAGATATCGGCGGCCCGCGCAGGTCTTGCCCGGGTGAGAAGCGTGCTGGAAGCCGGAGCACACGATCTTGTGGTCATGGACGAGGCCTGCGTCGCCGTCTCCTGGGGCCTGTTTTCAATCGAAGACCTGTTGTCGGTAATCGAGGCCAAGGCCGCTTCCACGGAACTGGTGATCACCGGCAGGGACGCGCCGGTGCAGCTCATCGCCCACGCCGATCTGGTGACCGAGATGCGGGAAATCAAGCACTACTTTCACAGCGGCGTGGCGGCAAGACGGGGAATCGAACAGTGAAGAAAGAGCTCACTTTGGTCATCGGCGGATGCCGCAGCGGCAAAAGCCGTCACGCCCTGAAGCTCGCCGAATCGTATCCGGGGCCGCATCGGGTGTTCATCGCCACCTGCGAACCCAAAGACGAGGAAATGCGCGATCGGGTGGCCAGGCACCAGGCCGAACGCCAAAACCGATGGCAAACCCAGGAAGCGCCGCTTTCTCTGGCCGAGGCCGTAAAAACGCTGGGCGAGGCGGCAGATGTCCTGCTCGTCGACTGTCTTACCTTGTGGATCAGCAACCGGATCCTCCAGCAGCCCGATGAGACGCAGCTCTTGTCGGCGGCAGAGAGGCTTGTCGGCGCATTTGCCGCGGCAAAGTGCCCCATCGTGGTCGTCTCCAACGAGGTGGGCACCGGGATTGTGCCCGAAAATGCGCTGGCCAGGACCTACCGCGACGCTGTGGGAACGGTCAACCGGATCGTGGCGGCGTCGGCAGATACCGTGATATGGATGGTGGCCGGGATTCCCGTCCCCATCAAGGCGGCCCCGACGCCATGAAACGGCTCATCGCCGCCATCGGATTCATCACCTTTTTACCCACAGGCCGCAAAACGGTCTACGATCCGGTGGGCATGATCCCTTTTTTTCCGGTGGTGGGGCTGCTTCTGGGGGCGATCCTGGCAGGAATCGACGCCGCCGCCGGCCTCTTTTGGGAGCTTCCCGTCGTGTCGCTGATCGACGTCGCTGCCTTGGTCCTGCTCACCGGCGCCCTTCACCTCGACGGCCTGGGAGATACGGCAGACGGGCTGTTCGGCCACCACGACCGGCTGCGGGCCCTTGCCATTATGAAGGACAGCCGGGTCGGAGCCATGGGGCTCGTCGTCGTGGTCCTGGGATTGACCCTCAAGTGGGCCGGGATCTGGGGGTTGGATTCTGATCGCAGTCTCTGTCTGTTGCTCGTTCCGGCCTACGCCCGGGGGGCCATGATTTTTGCCATCCGGTTTCTCGAATACGGCCGTCCGGAGGGCGGCACCGGCCATCCACTGTTTTCAGCACCCCTGTCCGCGGCATCGTTTGCCGGGATGCTGCTCCCGGTGGCGGCGTCCTTTTTCGCCGGCGCGCTGGCAATCAGGCTCAACCTGGCGTTTGTGCTCTTTACGGCGGCCGTCATCCTTTTTTACCGCCGACGCATCGGATGCGTTACCGGCGACATGCTAGGGGCCATGGTCGAGGCCACCGAGGTGTTTTTATTTCTCGTGCTCGCCGCAGGAGGGGGACAATGATTCACGGCCATGGGGGCAATATCTACCAAGCGGCCGCCCGGATCGGCTGCCGGACCGAAGAGATCGTAGATATGAGCAGCAACGTGAATCCCCTGGGACCGCCTCCCGGGCTGCACCGACATCTGCAGGACCGGCTGGCGGATCTGCATGCGCTGCCCGAACCCGACGCCGCAGGATGCGGCCGCGCGTTTGCCCGCCACAGCGGCATCGATGAGCAGTGGGTCATGGCCGGAAATGGAACCACCCAGTTCATCTACGCCCTGCCCCGGGCCCTCAACGCCCGAAAAGCGCTGATCGCCGGTCCCACCTATGCCGATTACGCCGATGCCTGCACTGCCTGCGGCGTTTCGTTTACCATCGTCTCGGCAAAGCCGGAACACGGTTTCGCGATAGAACCCGACCGTCTGAAATCAGCCCTGGCAGAAGTCGACCTGGCCTTTTTCTGCAATCCGAACAACCCGACGGGTGTCCTGACCCCGGTAGAGCCGCTGGCCCGGATCTGCCGATCGCACCCGCAGGTGCGTTTCGTGGTGGACGAGTCGTATCTTCCCTTCGTTGCCGATGCAGAAGACAAGAGCATGATCCGGCAGCAGCTGCCCAACGTGCTGGTGCTCAACTCCCTGTCAAAGGTCTTCCGGATTCCGGGGCTGCGAATCGGCTTTTTGATCGCACCGCCGCCGCTGATAGAAGCGCTGCGGCGGCTTTACCAGCCATGGAGCGTCAACAGCCTGGCCCAGGCGGCCGTCGAATTTCTGATGCGGCCGGCGCCCGGGATCGAAGACTTCCTAAAGCAAACCCGGCGGTTCACGGCCGCCGAGACCGCCCGGTTCGCCGCACGCATGTCGGAATTGCCCGAAGCAGCGCTGTTTGCCGGCGCGGCCATCTTTTCTTTGCTCCGGCTTCCGGAGAGGCTGACGGCGGCCCGGACGGCGGCCCAGCTTCTTCGCCGGCGGATCCTGATCCGGAACTGTGAAAACTTCGCCGGACTTTCGAAACGATACATCCGGGTTTCCCTGAAAACCCCTGAGGAAAACGACCGCCTCGCTGATGCCCTCCAAACGGTCTTCGACCGAAAAGAATAAAGATCCGGGCCCAGAGGACCCGGCTTTGATATAAACCCAGAGGGCATATAAACTTAAATCCGAAATTCGAATATTTCGTGCTTCGTATTTTTTATCTCCATTCCCTTGCGGCAGATTCAGTTGCCTCTGACCAGGGCCTGAGGTCCAGGATTTCCAAGCTGCATCCAACACGAACGGGCGAGGCTGCCCCTCCGGAGAATCGGTCATGATCACGGCCCTTTCCGCTGCATGGATCCTGCCGGCCGCATACGCGCTGGACCTCTTGCTGGGAGACCCTCCCGGCTTGCCGCACCCGGTCCGCTGGATGGGCGCGGCGATCGCGCGGGCCGAGCCCTGGTTTCGAGCGCTTTCGCTGGATCTTCGGTTGTCCGGGGCCCTGATGGCGTCGGGGCTGGTGGTGCTTAGCTGGGCGGTGGCGGCTTTGCTTCTCGCCGTGGTCGGGCACATCGGTCCGGCAGCGGGCGCCGCAACCGAAGTGCTGATCCTGTATTTCTGTATCTCGACGCGGTCTTTGGCGTCGGAGTCCGAAGCGATCCATCGCGCCCTTTTCTCCGGACCGCTGAAGCGGGCGCGAAAACAACTCGGCCGAATCGTCGGCCGGGATACGGGGGATTTGTCCAGGGAGCAGATCGCCCGGGCTACCGTGGAAACCGTGGCCGAAAACCTGGTCGACGGCGTGGTCGCCCCCCTGTTCTTTGCGCTCATCGGCGGCGCCCCTCTTGCCGCGGCCTACCGAATGGTCAACACCCTCGATGCCATGATCGGATACCGAAACGAACGATACCGGCAGCTGGGCAGCTTCGCTGCCCGACTCGACGATGCCGCCAACTGGATCCCGGCCCGCATTTCCGTGGGGCTCATCGCGGCGGGCGCCCAAATACTCTCCGGCCGCGGACGCCCGGCATTGTCCACAGCCGTGCGGGAAGGAAGGCGGCACACCAGCCCCAACGCCGGATTTGCTGAGGCGGCGTTCGCCGGGGCTTTGGCGGTGAAGCTGGGCGGTGCGAACCGCTATGGCGGAAAAACGGTGGTCAAACCTTCCCTGGGGCAACGCTATGGTCCGGTCCGTGCCGGCGATATTAGAAAGGCGCGGGACTTGATGGTCCTTTCCTCCCTGCTGACCGTCGCTGTCATGGCGATTTTGATTCTGCTGCTTCGCCGCCTGACATGATCGGAGATAAGTTGCGTGGCTCAGATCGATGACGCATATCCACGGTTGAACCGATCTTATCGCAACCGCTTTTCCTTCCGGCTGGCCACGACGTCGTTTATCTATCCGGACCGGATCCTGCCCAATGTGCAGGCCCTGGCTCCTTTTATGGACGAGATCGAAATTCTCCTGTTTGAAAAAAAATCACCGCCGTCTGCCGATGAAATCCTACAGGTCAAAACCGTACTTGCAGCATCGGAGACCACGGCCAACGTCCACCTGCCCCTGGACATCGAACTGGCCGGTTTCGACACCGAGAACCGAAGGCGTGACGCTGCACTGGTGCGGCGGCGGATCGAACAGAGCCTGCCGTGGCAGCCGACCACCTACTGCATTCACATCGGACCGGCGCCGGAACAGCCGGATGAGGCGGCACTGGAAAAGTGGCGCCGCCGGGCTGCCGAGAGTCTCACCGAACTGCTGCAGACGCCGCCGGCCCCCCGACAGTTTACCGTCGAAACCCTCGACTATCCGTTTTCCTGGGTCGAAGCCCTTGTCGAGGAATTTGACCTGTCGGTCTGCGCCGATCTCGGGCACCTGTTCTTACACGGCTTTGATCCGCTGGATCTCTTCGAGCGACTGGCCCCCCGCATCGAGGTCATCCACCTGCACGGCGTGTCCGGCGGCAGGGATCACCTCCCTTTAAACCGGATGGACCCCTGTTTTCTTCCGGCGACCCGCCGGATCCTTTCCGACTTTACCGGCGTGGTGAGCCTGGAGGGGTTCTCCTTTGATTTTCTGGAGAAATCTGCGGCATTTTTGGAGGAGCTGCTGGCCGGAGTTTAGTGCTCGGTGGCATAATTTCGGTGACGTGTTGAAGATGCCTAAAGTTGAGGAATAGGGGCTGAATCATATGATGCTGGTGGCGGACAATCTGCAGATTCTTC
>CBFCZJ010000194.1:0-7414 GCA_965602445.1 uncultured Desulfobacterales bacterium
GCCGTTCATGAAGGCACGACACGGAGGTCGTGCCCTACAAAAACCCCGGCTTCGATCGAAGTTTCACATAAGGATCGAAAAACCAGCACCCAGCTTCCAGCATCCATCAACCAGAATCCAGGATCTAGCATCCAGCCTGCCGGGGCGCAGCTCCGAAGGAGCGAAGACCGGCATCAGCCCTTTACCCCGGGCGGATCCACCGGGCCGATTTTGAACTTGATGTCCGCCACCAGCTCCCGGCCGAGGGCCTCGTTGAGCCTGGCGATCAGGTCCGTCTTGAGGAACTGGAGCTGATGGATATAGGCCGAACTGGCGGCGTGAACCAGCAAGAGCCTTCCTTTGAAAGCCGCCGGCCGGGTGTTTTCGCCGATCACTTCACCGACGGCGGTGTTCCACAGCCGCCAGACCTGAATCATGTCCACCTCATCATCCGAACGGCAGGTTCGCAACACCCCGTCCAGCACGTTCTTGATATGGACTACTTCGCCGGATTTTCGGTTTTTTCGTGCCATGGCCTATCCCGGATATTTCATGAAATATTCAGGATAGAGGGTATAGAGACGATCTCCGGGCTGTCAAGAAAAAGCCGCGGGGAAATCCGTTTCAAGCCATGACCCGGTTTTTCTTGACTTCGTTCCGGCCTATACTTTAGGTAGATGGGACGTTTCGCCAAGAAGCAGGGGAAAATCAAACCGGCTCAGCCGGAACACGGCAGCTTGAAAAACCAGAAAAAGCGCTTAGATTTAAAATTCTGGGCCGAACGCGTATCGGTTTCGGTGCCGAAAACCCCCCGCATACAGCGGGTCAATTTCACGATTCAGGATGGTAATCAATGGCTTGGGATTGGGAAAAGCTCCAGGAAGAGCAGCGAAAAAAAGGCGGCGGCGGCGGTGCAATCCCGCCCCAGATGGATGAGATCCTTCAACGGTTTAAAAATTTCAAACTCCCGGGCGGACCGCTGATCATTTTGCTCATCGTGGCGGCGGTCATCGCTTCCACGGTGTTTTACACGGTCGCAGTAGACGAGGTGGGGGTGGTCCAGCGTTTCGGAAAGTACGTTCGCACCACCCAGCCCGGGTTGAACCTGAAGCTTCCGGTCGGCATCGAACAGGTGACCAAGGTCAAGGTCAGGCGCGTATACAAAGAGGAATTCGGCTTCCGCACCCTCGGGGAAAACGAGCGGACCCGATTTACCTCCGCCACAGACGATGACAGCGTTTCGCTGATGCTTACCGGCGACCTGAATGTGGCCGTGGTGCCCTGGATCGTCCAATACCGGATCAAGGACCCGTACAATTACCTGTTCAAGGTAAACGACGTCCGACGGCTCTTGAAAGACATGTCCGAGGCGTCCATGCGGCTGGTGGTGGGAGACCGGAGCATCAACGAGGTGATCACCAAGCGCGAGGAGATCGCGATCGAGGCCAGGGGGGTGCTCCAGGAGGAGCTCGACCTTGCCAACTCCGGAATACAGGTGGTGACCATCGAAATGAAAAGGACCAACGTTCCGCAGCCGGTCCAGCCATCCTTTAACGAGGTCAACCAGGCCACCCAGGAAAAAGAGGAGATGATCTACCAGGCCAGGGAAGGATACAACAAGGAAATCCCGGCCGCCCGGGGCGAGGCGGAAAGAACCATCCGGGCCGCAGAAGGCTATGCCCTGGACCGGGTCAACCGGGCCGAGGGCGATGCCGCGCGGTTCACGGCCCTGTATACGGAGTACGCCAAGGCGAAAGACATCACCAAGCGCCGAATCTATCTGGAAAAAATGAAAGAGCTGTTCCCCAAATTGGGAAAAAAGTACATCATCGACGCAGAGCAGAAAAATCTGCTGCCGCTGCTGAATCTCGGACCGCAAGGAATCGTTGACAAATGAAACAAAAAAGCATCGTAGTCGCCGTGATCGTCCTGGCTGCCGCGGCCGTTCTCTTTAGCTCGGCCTATATCGTGGACGAAACCGAGCAAGTGGTCGTCACCCAGTTCGGAAAACTCGTTTCCGAACCGAAGACCGAGCCGGGCCTTTACTTCCGGATCCCGATCATCCAGAACGCCAACTACTTTCCCAAGAACCTGCTTCAGTGGGACGGGGACCCCGGTCAGATCCCCACCCTGGAAAAGACCTACATCTGGGTGGATGCCTTTGCCCGCTGGCGGATCGTCGACCCGGTCAAGTTCTTCGAGACGGTAAGCAACCTGATCAGTGCAGAAGCGCGCCTCGACGACATCATCGACCCGGCGGTCCGAAACTTCGTCACCTCCTACCGGCTGATCGAAACCGTCCGGTGGACCAACAGGGAGATGGACACCTTCGAGCTGGGGGTCGATATCGAGGAGGAGACCCAAAAAAAGGATCGGCCCCGCTTCAATATCACCACGGGACGGGAGAAGATCGAGGAGGGCATCCTGGCACAGGCCCAGCCGAAGCTGGATCCGTTCGGCATCGAGCTGGTGGATGTCAAGATCAAGCGGGTCAACTACGTCGACCAGGTAAGACAGTCTGTTTACGGCCGCATGATCGCGGAACGAAAGCAGATCGCAGAAAAGTTCCGCTCCGAAGGCCGGGGAGAGGCCCAGAAAATCCGCGGTGAAAAGGAAAGGGACTTAAAGCAGATCACCTCCGAAGCCTACCGAAAGGCCCAGGAGCTCAAGGGTGAGGCCGATGCCAAGGCGACCCGGATTTTCGCACAGGCCTTCGGGGTCGACCCGGAATTTTATTCGTTTACCAAGACCCTGGATACCTATGCCGAAACCCTGGACAAGGACAGCGACATCGTTCTTTCCACGGACGCCGAATTTCTGAAGTATTTCAAAGGGTACACCCCAGAATAATGAAAGCGCTGCGCGCTTTCATTATTTAGTTCGCGTTCCGCGAAAAAGACAGATAATAACTCAACTTTCGCGGCATGATGACTCACGAAAGTTGAGAAATAACAAACCCGGTTCGGCAGATGGAAGTGAGTTCAGGCAACTGTCTTGCGATCCCAAGGCTCCTACAAAAAAAACCGGCATTCAAAAGAATGCCGGTTTTTTTATGGCGCGATATGTCGGCTTGCCCGAATAATAAAAGCGCGCAGCGGTTTTATTATCGGCCTTTTCTTCTCTGATGCCGCGTACGGGCAAGAAGCTTTCGGTGTTTGTGCCTTCTCATCTTCTTTCTGCGTTTTTTGATCACACTGCCCAAACGATCACCCCCTTCTGTTTGACGAGTCATTGCAATAATCGGGATATATAACAACTCCCCTGCGGATCGTCTACTTTTTTTTGCATGACGGACGGTTTTCCGCTTTGTCCCGGACTGTGATCGGGAAAATCCAGTCTTTTCCTCATGTGAAACTTCCTTTGGTATCCTATCAAATCCCCCTAAATCCCCCTTTTCCAAAGGGGGACTTTGAGGCTTTCGCCTTTGGCAAATCCGAACAAATGCCCGAAGCGCCCCCCTTTGAAAAAAGGGGGGATGGGGGGGATTTTCTCGCCTGTAGCAGCTTAAAAGTTCACATGAAACCGGAGTTTCATTCTTGATCAAACTGGGTCGGCTCCGCCGGTCAGCGGCGGGGCTTAGGTGAGCCTTCGCCCGAAGCCTATACGCTGCTCAAAGCAAAACGGCGAAACAGGTAGGTTGGGCTGAACTTGTGAAGCCCAACATTCTCGGCGTGAAGACAGGCTATTGGTTTTCGCCAGGCAATTCATTGTTGGGCTTCGCTTCTCTCAGCCCAACCTACGAGCTGGCTGTTGATTCCCAGTTCCTTGGTTCCGTGCGTAACCAGCATCCAGGTTCCAGGATCCAGCCTGCCGGGGCGTAGCTCCGAAGGAGCGAAGACCAGCATCCAGTTACCAGGATCGAATTGATCCGTGAAAAGGGTTGTGCTATCAGCACTATATGGATTCGAACCCTACCTGCTTCAGCTCCCCTCAGCTTGACGAGGTCAACAACGCCGTGGCCATGGCAGAAGAGCTGGTCAGCAACCATTTTAAAATGTCCGCCAGCCAGTGGCTGCGGCCGCGCTTCGACGTAAAGACTCTCCAGGACCTGGAACCCGGCGAGGTCGTCCAGGGCCCCTTTGCCCAGATCATCCGCTATGTGGGCCGACACCCGGCGTCTTCCCTCGGCTCGACCGCCTATGATTTTTACAAAATCTGTCTCCAGGATCATGCCATCCTGGCCACACTGAACGACCGTTCAGCGCTGTCCCTGCTCCCCTTTCTGCTGTATATCGTTTCCCACGAACTGATTCACATCGTCCGCTTCAGCAAGTTCCTGCAGAACTTCGAAGCGACCTTCGAGGAGAAGCAGGTAGAAGAAGTCCGGGTTCATCAAATCACCCACCAGATCCTTTTTCCTGTTTCTTTCGGAGGAATGCAGCCGGTGCTGGAATTCTTCGAAAAATGGCGGCATCCCTTGGACGGGTTTGAAGGCTGAAAAATTTTTCCGAAGCCCCCAGATCCTGCCTTGACAACCGGAAAACCATACCTATAGTTGGTCAGCTTGGGTTTCGGACGAATTCGTTTGATTTTTCAGGAGGATGCAACCAGATGCCGATCTATGAGTATGAATGCGCCAAGTGCGGCAGGATCCAAGAAGCCCTGCAGAAAATTTCAGAAAAACCCCTTGCCCGGTGCACCCACTGCTCGGGAAAGCTGCACAGGCTGGTCTCCCAAAGCAGCTTTCATCTGAAGGGGTCGGGCTGGTACGTCACCGACTACGCCCGGAACGCAAAAAACTCCGCGCCTCCCCAGAAAAAAGAGGACAAGACCCAAAAGGCATCATCGTCGGAGAAAACCAGTAAAACGGGCGATGGCTCCTGACCCGGGCATCCTTTTTCCTCAAACCCGATTCACATGAAGTTGAATCACATTCTCTGGCCGGTCCTGCAAACGGAAAGGATCGCTTTGCAGCCCGGGTCAGGGACCAGGAAGGCAAAAGAATTACGCAGAAAATTCATATGTTTCATACTTTGCGAACTGGGGTTGAGAAAAGCGCCGGTTGTCCGTTCTGACCGGGGCGGCACACTGATTTTGAACCATTTTTTCGGCATATGCCGTGGGTTATGATCGTTTACAAATATACAACAACGGAAGGGAGGTGACGCTGACACCGTCGCAGAGGAGTAAAACGCACCTACGCTTATCGATTCGTCAGGTCCACACAGGCTTAGGGATCATATTGAAATTTGAAAAAGGAGAAATTGAACCATGAAACTCAGACCATTGCAGGATCGAATTCTCGTACAGCGCGTGGAGGAGGAAACCACCACCAAAGGGGGCATCATCATTCCGGATACCGCCAAAGAAAAGCCGGCGGAAGGAAAGGTGGTTGCGGTAGGCAACGGCAAGGTCGGCGACGATGGAAAGCGCATTGCGCTGGAGATCAAAAAGGGCGACCGCATCCTGTTCGGCAAATACGCCGGAACCGAGGTCAAAATCGAGGGCGAAGAATACCTGATTATGCGTGAAGACGACGTTCTCGGCGTGATCGACTAATCAACTCAGAGCAACAACGGAGGTTTACCCAAAATGAGTGCAAAGATTATCAAATACGATATGAAGGCCCGCGAGGCCATGCTGAACGGTGTCAAGGCCCTTGCCGATGCAGTTACCGTCACCCTGGGGCCCAAGGGCCGAAATGTTGTAATCGACAAGACCTGGGGTTCGCCCACGGTCACCAAAGACGGCGTGACCGTGGCCAAGGAGATCGAGCTGGAAGACAAGTTCGAGAACATGGGCGCCCAGATGGTCAAGGAAGTCGCCAGCAAGACCAGCGACATGGCCGGTGACGGCACCACGACGGCCACTGTGCTGGCCCGCTCCATCTACGAAGAAGGCCAGAAGCTGGTGGCAGCCGGCAACAACCCGATGGCGATCAAGCGCGGCATCGACAAGGCCGTGGAAGTCGCCGTAAAAGAGCTGCACAAGATGAGCAAGCCGACCAAGGACCAGCGGGAAATCGCCCAGGTGGGCACCATCTCTGCCAACAATGACGAGACCATCGGCAACATCATTGCCGAGGCCATGAACAAGGTCGGAAAAGAAGGCGTCATTACGGTCGAGGAAGCCAAAGGCATGGAAACCACCCTCGATGTGGTGGAAGGCATGCAGTTCGACCGGGGCTATCTCTCTCCCTACTTCGTGACCGACCCGGAAAAAATGGTCGCCGCCTTAGAGGACCCCTACATCCTGATCCACGAAAAGAAGATCAGCAACATGAAGGATCTTCTGCCGATTCTAGAGCAGACCGCCAAAATGGGCAAACCGCTGATGATCATCTCCGAAGACGTGGAAGGCGAAGCCCTGGCCACGCTGGTGGTCAACAAACTCCGGGGCACCCTTCAGGTTGCCGCGGCCAAGGCGCCGGGATTCGGCGACCGCAGAAAGGCCATGCTCGAAGACATCGCGATCCTCACCGGCGGCACGGTTGTCTCCGAAGACCTCGGTGTGAAGCTTGAAAACATCACGGTCCAGGACTTGGGCCGGGCCAAGCGGATCAACCTCGACAAGGACAACACGACCATCGTCGACGGCGCCGGATCCCGCAGCGCCCTGGAAGGAAGGGTCAAGCAGATCCGCGCACAGATCGACGAGACCACCTCCGACTATGACCGGGAAAAGCTCCAGGAGCGACTGGCCAAGCTGATCGGCGGCGTTGCGGTCATCAATGTGGGCGCAGCCACCGAAACCGAGATGAAGGAGAAAAAGGCCCGGGTCGAAGACGCCCTCAACGCCACCCGTGCGGCCGTGGAGGAAGGAATCGTCCCCGGCGGAGGCGTAGCGCTGGTTCGCTGCCTCGACGCCCTGGATAAGATCAAGATCAAAGCCGAGCAAAAGCTGGGGGTCAAGGTGGTCATGAGGGCCATCCAGGAGCCGCTTCGCCAGATCGCCGAGAATGCCGGCTACGAAGGCTCGGTCGTGATCAACCAGGTCATGGGCATGGAAGGAGCCAACGGCTACAACGCCGAGACCAACACCTACGAAGACCTGATCGCCGCAGGCGTGATCGATCCGACCAAGGTGGTGCGCTTTGCATTGCAAAACGCCGGCAGCGTGGCCGGCCTGATGCTGACCACCGAGGCCATGATCGCAGAAAAGCCCGAAGAAAAGAGCGAAGCACCCATGCCCGGCGGCGGCGGCATGGGCGGCATGGGCGGAATGGGCGGCATGATGTAATGCCCGTGTGACGACATGATAGATCCAAAACAAGGCCCCGGGGCGGTATTCCGCCTCGGGGTTTTTGTTTTAGCAGGCGCTTCGCGCGCTGGGAGGCTGGGAAGCTTGGAGGCGAGGATGCCAGGAGCCAGAATCCTTGGCGTTTTCTTCTTCTCTTGCTATAATTTGCTTTGTGCTTCCCGCATTCAGCCTCAAGCTTGGTTTTTGCTTCCCAGCCTCACAGCTTTCAAGCTTCCAGCGGCGCGCAGCGCCACTA
>CBFCZJ010000195.1:0-7367 GCA_965602445.1 uncultured Desulfobacterales bacterium
ATCGAAAAGAACACCACCATCCCGACGAAAAAAAGCCAGGTGTTCTCCACGGCCGCAGACAATCAGCCGGCGGTTTCGATCCACGTACTCCAGGGTGAGCGGGAGATGGCCGGCGGCAACAAGACCCTGGGCCGGTTCGAACTGGTGGGAATACCCCCCGCCCCCCGGGGCGTTCCCCAGATCGAGGTCACCTTCGACATCGACGCCAACGGCATCGTGAACGTATCGGCCAAGGACCTGGCCACGGGCAAGGAGCAGTCGATCCAGATCACGGCCTCTTCGGGCCTCTCCGAGGAGGAAATCGACAGCCTGGTCAAGGATGCCGAGATGCATGCCGACGAGGACAAGAAAAAGAAGAAGCTGGTCGAGGCCCGGAACCAGGCCGACTCGCTGATCTACTCCACGGAGAAGTCCCTCAAGGAGATGGGCGACAAGGTCGATGCCGAGACCAAGGGCAAGGTCGACGATGCCGTAGAGAAGCTGAAAAAGGCGATGGAAGGCAGCGATGCCGATGAAATCCAGAAGCGCACAGAAGAGCTGACTCAGGCCTCCCACAAGCTGGCCGAAGCGATGTACCAAAAAGCGTCGGCCTCTGAAGGCGGCCAGCAGGCCGGACCGGAGACGGGCGGCGCCGGCGAGCAAGGCGGTGCGGCAGACGAGGACGTGGTCGACGCCGACTACGAAGAGGTCAAGGAAGACAAAGAATAAAAGCGCTTCGCGCTTTTATAATTCGGCCTATCGGCCGAAAAGGTTCGCGCTTTTATGAGGCGGCCTTTGGCCGCAAAAAGGCAAAAAAATAGAAGAAGAGAATCCCGCGGTTTCCGATTTGGAGGCTGCGGGATTTTTATTTGCGCCGGGCGGCGGTTGACTTTCCGTGCCGGTTTGATAAACGGCGGTTTCCTATTGCTGGAATTCTTTGCGAGAACCGACATGCTGATCACCGACCTGCTAAAGAAAAACGCCGAAAGATACGGCGCCGAGATCGCCCTGGTGGAGCGGGATCCGGCCGCCGGGACCCGGCGGACCCTGACCTGGTCCGATTTCGACCTTCAGGCGGACCGGCTGGCCGGATTCCTGTCCAGCGGAGCCGCCGGTTCCGGCCAGGCCGTCGTGCAGTTGATGACCAACTGCATCGAGTGGCTTCCGGTGTACTTCGGCATTCTGCGGTCCGGATCGATTGCGGTTCCGCTCAATTTTCGGTTCGACGACCAAGAAATCCTGCGTTGTGTGCAGGTCGCAGAAGCCCGGGCCGTTGTTTTCGGCGAGGAGTTCGCAGACCGCCTTTTTGCGGTCAAGACGGATCTGGACCGAACGGTGAACCGATATGTTTTTACCGGACCCGCCGAACGGTGCCCGGAATTTGCCTGCCTGCTGGAGGACCTGCTTGGCGGTCAAACAGGCGCTCCTACAGTTTTGCCGACGTTCTCGGCTGAACAGGTGGCCGCCTTTTACTTTACCTCGGGTACCACCGGCCGGCCCAAGGCGGTTGTGCTGACCCACGGCAACCTCGCTTCTGCCTGTGAGGTGGAACACCGCCATCACGGTCAGCAAAAAGACGATAATTTTTTGTGCATTCCACCCTTGTACCACACCGGCGCAAAGATGCACTGGTTTGGAAACCTGAAGGCCGGGGCCCGGGCGGTGATCCTTCGTGGGGTTCAGCCGGAGTGGATTTTAGAGGCCGTTTCCGAGGAGCGCGTCACCGTGGTCTGGCTTCTTGTCCCCTGGGCCCACGATATTCTGATCGCCGTGGAAAGCGGGCGCCTCAACCTTGACGACTACCGTCTGCATCAGTGGCGCCTGATGCACATCGGGGCGCAGCCGGTGCCGCCCAGCCTGATCCGAAAATGGAAGCGGGTGTTTCCCGGCCACGAATACGACACCAACTACGGCCTTACAGAGGCCTCGGGACCTGGATGCATCCACCTGGGCGCGGAAAACCTTCACAAGGTCGGGGCGATCGGCCGGCCCGGCCACGGATGGCAGTGCCGCATTATAGACGACCGGGGTCTTCCCGCAGCCGTCGGCGTCGCCGGCGAACTCGCTGTCCGGGGACCGGGAGTCATGAAGGAATACTATAAAAATCCGGCGGCCACGGCGGCAGCGACCGTCGACGGCTGGCTGCAGACCGGAGACATCGCGCGGATGGACGAAGACGGCTTCATCTGGCTGGTCGACCGAAAAAAAGACGTGATCATCAGCGGGGGGGAAAACATTTTTCCGGTGGAGGTGGAATACTTTCTCATGAGCCATGCCGACATTCAGGATGCCGCCGTGTTCGGCGTGGCCGACGAGCGGCTCGGAGAGATCGTCGCCGCCGTGGTCTGCCCCAAGCCCGGGCGCATGCTGACCGATGAGGCGCTGGCTGCCTTCTGTAGCCGGCTTCCCCGCTACAAACGGCCGAGGGTATTTCATTTCGGGGAGGTGCCGCGAAACCCCACCGGCAAGATTGAAAAGCCGAAGCTGCGGCGCCGGTACGGGAGCGAGGACGGCGACTCGTAGCACTCATGGAAAACTTCACCTTTGATCAGACTGATCGCTTCGCGGCTAGCACTATGCGCCCGAAAGGGCGCCTTATTTTCTTTGTTCGCAAAGAAAATTTCGCCTTGACACACATAACGCATTGTGTCATTTTAAAAATGATATTTGGCGTTATTGTTGGAACCGATCCTGCCGTCGACGCCGCTTCAATGGGCCGCCGAAGCGGTGCGGATCACAATCCGGGAGTTTGCTATGCGAAAAATCAAAAAATATGCCAATCGAAAGCTCTACGATACCACCGACAAGCACTATGTATCCCTTGACCGGCTTTCGGAGTTGATCAAGGAAGGAGAGGCGGTGCAGATCATCGACAACACCACCGGGGAAGATATCACCTCTTCGGTGGTCTCCCAGCTCCTTGCCCGGGAGCAGAAGGACAAGGAGGAAGTGCCCTCCAGCATACTGATCAATCTTCTTCGCAGGGGGGGCGATACAGTGACCGACTACGCCAGAAAATTCCCTTCCCTGTGGAAGACGGTATTGACCACGGCCGAAGAAGAGATCGACAAGGCCGTCAAAATCCTGGCCAAAGACAAGAACCTGTCTTCTGCCGAGGCAAGCCGCCTTCGAAAGGAGATCGTCGGCTACGTCGAAGGCAGCCGCAAATGGGTCTCCCGCCAGGTCGACCAGCGGGTAAAAGACGTGCTCGGCGCCATGAATCTGGCTTCCAAGGAGCAGGTGGCCGAACTGTCGCGCAAGATCGAATCTCTCACCGAGAAGATCGAGCGGATCGAAGGGGGTGCCACTTCCGGTGCCGGAAAAAAGACAGACGCGCCGAAGGTCGTTCCGCGGCCCTCCGGGGAAACCGACGCTGGAAAATGACGCCGAAATTCCTGCTGATGTCGCTGCTGGATCACGCCGTCAAGCCGGTGCTGATCATCGCCCTCTGCGTCGCGGGGCTGATCTTTGAATTTCTCGTCGAACTTCCCTTTATTTTCATCATCGGGTTTCAGCGGATGTTCGGCCGCCGCCGCTGACGGTTTTCAACGCCCTTTCCGGCGCACTGCTGCATTGCGCCGGCCCCTTCCGACTTTTTCTGCGCGAATCGTTGACACTTTCCCCGGCCGACTTTATGCTGGACACCCGTTGGCATATTTTCGGTGCCGTATCTCAGATCACGGGACGCTCACCGCCGAGACACAGAGGGTGCAGAGAAAACCTTATATATATTCGTCTGCTCATCTTCTGCGAATCCTCTGCGGCCTCGGCGCCTCGGCGGTGAAACCATCGCCACCATGCCCACATGTACTAAGTAAAGCCGCCGGTCTGATTTGATGATTTTTTTGCGTATCGCACTGCCGGAGCCGCCATGAAGCGCACCGAAAACGGATGGAGGAAGAACGCCGTCTCGGCCGATGAGGCCCTGGCCCGGCTCGAGCCGGGCATGAGCATCTTCATAGGCACCGGGGTGAGCGAGCCGCGGACCCTGGTGCGGCGGCTGATGCAGTCCGACGCCGCCAACCTTCAGGATCTGGAGTTGATCCAGCTCGTCAGTTTCGCGGACGCGATTTCACCGGAGACGATTCGTTCCAACAACTACCGGCTCAAAACATTCTTCTCGGGCTGGGTGGCCAGCGACGCCATCAACGAAGGTCGCGTCGATCTGATCCCCAGCCGGTTTTCCCGGATACCGGCGCTGATCGCCTCGGGCCGGATCCGGATCGATGCGGCCTTCGTCCAGGTCACGCCGCCCAACGAGGCCGGATACTGCAGCCTCGGCATCAGCGTGGACGTGGCCCGCCAGGCCATGGAACGGGCGTCGCTGACGGTGGCCGAGATCCAGCCCAAGATCCCATTCACCTACGGCGACACGTTTATCCCGATTTCCGAATTCGACCTGACGGTGGCCGCAAACGAAGACCCGATCTACCTGGAACGCTGGCCCCTGGAGCCGGTATTTGACCAGGTGGCGGAAAATGTCGCCTCGATCGTCGAGGATCGAAGCTGCATCGGCTTTTCCATCGGTCCGCTCTACGAGGCCCTGGCCCGGCACCTGACCCGGAAGCGGGATCTCGGGGTGCACTCGCCTTTCGTTACCGACGCGCTCATGGAGCTGATCCAAAGCGGCGCCGTATCCAACAGGCACAAGGAGATCTTCCGGGGAAAGTCGGTGGTCTCCTACGCCTTCGGCTCCGCCGAACTGATGAGATGGCTCGACAGAAACCCACTGGTGGAATTTCAGGGGATCGACAAGGTGTTCGACCCCACCCAGATCGGGCGCGTGCGCCGATTCGTGGCGGTCTTTCCGGCCCGCAAGGTCGATCTTTCCGGACGGATCGCGCTTCACGCGGGCCGCGGCAATATTTCCGCCGGCCCCGGCGAGGTGATGGATTTTTTCAACGGCACCGAGCTGTCCTCCGGCGGCCGGACGGTCTTCGCGCTCCCCAGCCGAAACCGGAAAGGGGCGCCCAACGTGCTGCTTTCGGCAGACGGGTTTGAAAACCAGTTCGCCTTGCGAGAGTCGGTGGACATGGTGGTGACCGAATACGGGGTGGCGAGCCTGAGCGGAAGATCCGTGAGGGAAAGGGCCCAGGCCATGATCGACATCGCCCACCCCGATGACCGGGGTGCCCTGATCGAGGCGGCCAAGGAAAGAAGGGTGCTGTATCCGGACCAGATCTATCTGTCGGAAAGCGCCGGCCTGTATCCGGCCGAAATCGCTGAAGAGCATACCTTTGCCGGCGGTGTCCAGGTCCGGTTCAGGGCGATCCGGCCCTCGGACGAAGAGGAGATGCGCCGGCTGTTCTACCGCTTTTCAGACGAGGCGGTCTATTATCGGTATTTTTCCCCTATCCGGGCCATGCCCCATTCCCGGATGCAGCAGTACGTGAACGTCGACTACCGCCGGGTTGTTTCCGTGGTCGGCCTGGTGGGGGATGCCGGCAGCGGCCGGATCGTGGCCGAGGGCCGGTTCAGCCGGGGCCGAAACGTTTTCTGGGCCGAGGTCGCCTTCGTCGTGGACGAGGACTACCAGGGGCTGGGAATCGCCACGTATTTGTACCGAATGCTGATTCGCCTGGCCAAGGAGCGCGGCATTCAGGGCTTTATGGCCGAAGTGCTCGCCTCCAACAGGGCCATGATGAAGGTCTTCGAAAAGGGAGGGCTGCCGTTCGAGGCGAAGCTGGACCATGGCGTATACGAACTGACCGTTTCGTTTGACGGATCGGAGCAAAGCTGAAAAGATAAAAGAAAGGGTTCAGAGGTTCAGGGTTCAGAGGGTCAGGGTTCAGGGTTCAGAGGTTCAGGGTTCAGAGGTTCAAAAGAGCCGGTTGACCGCAACCAACAGGTCAAGCCTTTGCCTTTCTAAACACCAAACACCAAACACGAAACACCCCATGGTTCAAAAACACCGCATATCCAGGAAGCTGACCGCACTGCTGGTCTACGGCAGGCCGCCGCTGGTCTTTGCCGGGATGTTGTGCGCGGTGGCGGTCATGTGGGGCCGCAGCCCGGAGCTCTACACGGTGGGGGTCGTGCTGCTGCTGGTGTCGATGAGCTTCGATCTGGTCGACGGGTGGTTCGCCTCCCGGTACCAGCCCAACCCGACGCTGGTCCACCTGGCCGACCGGATCACCGACAAGGTGGTCTATTCGATCATCTTTCCGCTGCTGGCGGTAGGAGAGATGTGGCGTTTGGTCTTTATCTCCGCCGGGCACACGAAGGCGGAGATGGCCCATGCCCTTTTTACCCTGTTTCTTTGCGTGTCTGTGCTGATACGGGACAATTTCGCGGCCTTCATGCGGGGATTTGCCGAGCGGCAGGGCCAGGAGCCGGAGATGCGCGAGTTTACCCGGCTGCGGACCACGGCTGCCGCTCCGGTGGCGGTGCTGCTCTATGCCCACGCCTTTTACGTGCCGGAGGGGCCGCCTTCGCCGATCTATTTCTGGATCTCCTGGCTGGGAAACCTCCCCCTGCGGCTGCTGTTCGTCATCGAGATCATCTTTTTGATTTTCACCTTCGGTTCCATCGCCGGATACTGCCGAAAATACGGCAGATACTGCCTTGACGAGATCTGCTACGACGACGAGGGGCTCCGCCGGAAAATTCTCACCTTTTTCCCCAACAGCCTCACGGTGATGAACGCCCTGATGGGCCTTCTGGCGGTGTTTTTGGCCTACATGGGAAGGGTCCGGGAGGCCTACCTGATCCTGGTCGGGGCGACCTTGTTCGACAAGCTCGACGGGGCGGTGGCCCGAAGACTCGGGCTGACCGAGCCGCCGCCGGAAAAAGGCGCCAAGCGGAGGATGAGCCTGGGGGCCCTGCTGGACGACATCGCCGACGCGATCAGCTTCTGCATCGTTCCGGCATGGATCTTTACCATCGTTTTTTCCGATCCGGTGCTCTCCGATGCGGTCCGGATACCGGCCCTCCCCATTGCAGCGGTCTACACCGTCATGGGAATGTTGCGCTTGCTCTACTTCACCCTGGACAAAAACCCGGTTCCGGGCTTTTTCAAAGGCCTTCCCACGCCGGCAGGAGCCCTTCTGGTGACGGCGCCGCTGCTCATGCTCGTGCAGGCCGGAGACGGCGCCGGCGGGAGCCTCCGCTTTTGGGGCCTGTTTTCCGCAGGGGTCATGGTGTTTACCGCGCTGCTGATGAACGTCTACCCGATCCGCTACCTTCACTACGGCCGGTTCATGAACCGGCGTCCCCTGTTTTCAGGAGCGATCTTGGTCCTCGGATTCGCCCTGATCTTCACCCCGTATTTCGGCCACTTCGCCCTGCTGTGCCTGATCGTCTACGTGTTTTCCCCTTTGTGGACCTGGAAGATCAGCCCCGAAGTTGCTGTAAGGGAAAGATAGGGGGTATTCTGCCAGAAAGAAAAA
>CBFCZJ010000196.1:0-7357 GCA_965602445.1 uncultured Desulfobacterales bacterium
TGCCCAAAGAAGGCGTCGAGGCGCTGGTCGATTTCATGAAGGAGTTTGAAAAGAAGAACGGATAAACGAAAACCTATCGCTTCATGATTTTGTATGATCCGTTGAAATACCGGCGAGCCGGGATTTACTCTCCGTCTTTTGCCAAAGCGGTTTTCGTTTATACATTTATGCGTTACAAACTCTTAAAAGCCAAAAGGCCGGGGGCTATTTTCCCGGCTTTTTGGCTTTTAAGAGTATCTGATACGTCTCGGTCAGCCGCACGAACATCTCCTGGCTGCCGCCGTGGTCCGGGTGATGCTGGAGCGCCAGTTTCCGATAGATCCGGGTCAGCTCCCTGCGGCTCATTTTTTTTAGCGCGCCAAAGCTGGCCCCGAACAGCTCGCCTGCCTCCTGCATCCGTTTTTGCACCTTTTCCGGCGAGATATATTCTCTTCGCCGGTTGATGAAATCCTCGAAATAATCCTGAAGCGGGCTGGGGCGGGCAAAGCTGCCGTCGAAATACATGACCACGTATTTGACCAGCGCGGATCGAAGCCGGTTTGCTTCCGGGGCCCCTTTCCAGAACTGTTGGTCATCGTTCAGCTCGCAGACCGACTCGATGAAAAACCCGTCCAGGGCGTTGCGGTCCACGGCCCCCGGGTTCTGCTTGGCAAAGGGGCTGGAAAAGAACCGCTGGAGATTGAAAATCGCATAGACATAGGTCGCCCGCTCGTGGGCCTTCAAGATCCGCTCCTGTTCGGTGAGCATCTGCTCGATTTCATCGCGGGATTTACGCCAGGCTGACTTGAAAAAGCGCGGCGGCACCCGTCCGATCCGGCTTTGGTCGATTTGTCCGCAGCGCAGAAAGTGAATCCTGCGCTTGTCGAAGAGGTGGACCGGAGAGCGGGGAGGGGTGTCCTCGGGCCGTGAACGACGCCACCGGCGGCTTGCCGGCCGCTGAAAGCCCTCGATGACCCGCTTGACTTCGGGATCGAGAAAATCCCAGAAAATCGTGTCCAGATCGTCGGGGCCGGGTGATGTCCCCTTTTCGGCGAAAGCCTCTTCGATGCGCTCATCGTAGTAATAGCTGCGGCCTCCCGGATAGACGATGTAGGCGGCCGGATCCGTGCCCAGGTCAAACAGGTGCCGCGATTTCCAGCAGCCCTGCTCCCGGAAAGACTCCCGGATCGAATAGTGCGTCTCGTTTCCTTTTCGTTTGCGATATAAATACATCTATCTTTTCCAATCGTCGGTATTCATTTCCCGGCCTGCGGAGACTTCGAGTCAGGCAGGGGTTATCTGACACATAAATCCGAAATCCGAATATCGGATTTCGTGCTTCGAATTTATGCGTTCGAGTGTATCGACCGATTCTATATTCTCTCGTTTTTTCAACCCATGTCAAACTCCGCCACAATAAACGTGTGGTCCGAGGGTTTTTCCCAAGTCCGCGGCTCCAGGTCGATCCATGCGCGGGTCGATTTTTCGGCCATCGATTCGGTGGCCCAGATGTGGTCGATGCGCCAGCCGATGCCGCGCTTTACCGCATTGGGGACCCGGTAGTCGAAGAATGAAAATGTGGGGTCTTCCGGCCGATGCCGCCGGTAAATGTCGACAAACCCCCACTGTTCGACCGCCGAAAGGGCGCGGTGCTCATCGGGATGGTAGCAGACGCTGCCCAGAAGCGTCTCTGGGTCGTAGACGTCAAGTGGCATCGGCGCCACGTTAAAATCGCCCACCCAGACCAGCGGGTCTCCCGGTTGAAAGCCCTCTGAAAAGAACCGGCCGAGCCGCTCTATCCATTCGAGCTTGAACCGGAATTTTTCAGAGGCCGGATCCTGCCCCTGGGGGATATAGGTGTTGACCACCCAGAGACCGCCGAACCGTGCCGCGATCAGACGGGCCTCCTTGTCGAATTCATCGCCGAATCCGGCATCGACCTGCTCGGGGACGATCCGGCTCAGGATGGCGACTCCGTTGTAGCTTTTCTGGCCCCGATAGGCGCACTGATAGCCTGCTTCGGTCAACGCGGAGACGGGAAAATCCGCGTCCTGGACCTTGGTTTCCTGCAGGCAGACAATGTCGGGTTTTTCCGAAGCCAGCCAGCGGACGAGCACCGGCATCCGGGCTCGAATCCCATTGACATTGAAACTGGCGATTTTCATGCCGTTCTGCTCCTGTATCCAATTTGATAGCAGTTGACGCGTGCACTATCGCTCCGATTCCGGGGACCGGCGAAATTTTCTGGTTTCAAAGCTATTTAGCGGCGCTGCCGCAATTGAGAAAAAGGCGAAGTCTTTTTCTCATGTTTCACATTTGAAATCAATTGGTTCCTCAAAATCGCCCGGCGCCTGTCATTTTGAGAATTCCTTGACATCACAGAGAATACCTTCTTATTACCATACCATGATCGTCGAAAATGCAAATGCAAAGCCAACCCTGAGCAGAGACATGCCGAAACTGGAAAGGAGGCATCCATGGACAAGATACTGAGGATCAACACGGGGGCAGAAGGCGGGCCGCAGGCCACCGAAGAAGGACTCGGGGCATATGCGGGCCTCGGCGGGCGCGCCCTGACCTCGACGCTCATCTCAAAGGAAGTCCCGCCCACCTGCCATCCGCTCAGCGCGGAAAACAAGCTGGTGATCTGCCCCGGTCTGCTCAGCGGAAGCCTGGGGGCCATGTCGGGAAGGATCTCCGTCGGCTGCAAAAGCCCCCTGACCGGCGGAATCAAGGAGGCCAACTCCGGCGGACAGCCCTGCCAGATGCTGGCCCGGCTCGGCTATGCCGCCATCGTCCTGGAAGGAAAGCCCGGGGATGACACCCTGTACAAGGTGTTCATCAGCAAAGACGGCGTAAAGATCGCCGCCGACGGCAGCTTAAAGATGCTGGGCAACTACGATACCGTGGACAAAATGAAGGCCGAATACGGCGACAAGATCGGCTGCATCACCATCGGTCAGGCCGGGGAGATGAAGCTGTCGGCGGCTTCGGTGGCCTTCACCGATATGGAGCTTCGCCCCACCCGGCATGCCGGAAGAGGCGGGGTGGGCGCCGTGATGGGATCCAAGGGGATCAAGGCGATCGTCATCGACGACAGCGGAACATCCCCCCGCCAGGCGGCCGACGCGGACAAGTTCAAGGAGGCCAACACCCGCTTCGTCCAGGGCCTGCGCAAGCATCCGGTCACCGGCGAAGGGCTTCCGACCTATGGGACGAACGTCTTGACCAACGTCGTCAACGAGGCCGGCGCCTACCCCACACGGAACTTCATGTGGGGCAACTTCGAAGGCTGCTCCAAGATCAGCGGCGAGACCCAGGCCGAGACCGAGAACCAGCGCGGCGGTAAAGGCAGCGCCACCCATGGGTGCCACCGCGGGTGCGTGATTCGCTGCTCGGGGACCTACTACGACAAAGACGGGGGCTTTGTGACCAAGCAGCCCGAGTATGAGACGGTGTGGGCCCACGGCGGCAACTGCGGCATCGACGACCTGGACGCCATCGCCCAGCTCGACCGGCTCGACGATGACTTCGGACTCGACACCATCGAGATGGGCGCCACCATCGGTGTGGCCATGGAGGCCGGTATCGCGGCCTTCGGCGATGCCCAAGCGGCCATCAACCTGGTCAAGGAGGTCGGAAAAGGAACGCCCATGGGCAGGGTGCTCGGAAACGGCGCCGCGGTCGCCGGCCAGGTCCTCGGCGTCGAAAGGGTGCCGGTGGTCAAGCGCCAGTCCATGCCGGCCTACGACCCGCGCGGCGTTCAAGGAATCGGGGTGACTTACGCCACCAGCACCATGGGGGCGGACCACACCGCAGGCTATGCGGTGGCCACCAATCTTCTCAACGTCGGCGGCAGCGTCAACCCCCTCAAGCCCGAGGGGCAGGTGGAGCTTTCCCGGAATCTTCAGATCGCCACCGCGGCCATCGATTCCACCGGGATGTGCCTCTTTATCGCGTTTGCGATTCTGGACCAGGAAGACACCTTCCAGGCCCTGCTCGACATGCTCAGCGCGTTTACCGGCCAAAATCTCACGGCAGACGACGTGACGGCCTTGGGAAAGCAGGTGCTCAAGGCCGAGCGGGACTTTAACAAGGCCGCAGGATTCACCCCCCAGGACGACCGGCTGCCGGATTACTTCAAAAAAGAATCCCTGCCGCCCCACGGCGTTACCTTCGGGGTCAAGGACGAGGAACTCGACCAGGTGTTCAACTGGTAGTAAAATCGCTTTTGCGATTTTACGAAAATGTGGCCTATTTTTGATCCGGCTCTGCCGGAGACGACGACTTCAAACAAGTTGAAAACCGATTGGGGAGCATCCTGCGGGGTGCTCCCTTTTTTTCCGCTTCGACCGGCTCCTCAGCCTGCGCTTGCCCCGACCGCCTCTCCTGTGGCATTGTTCTTTCATGGAACAATATGACGGCGGGCCCGACGGCGGCAGCAAGGGCCGGGTGCGGGCAGTGCCGGACGGGCTTCGGGGCGGTGAATCATGCATCCCATGCAGTGGATAACCGAAGGGTTTGAAAGGATCCAAGCGCGCCGGAAAGAAAAGGCGGCTCGACGAAACGAGCACCGGATCCTTCGCAGGCGGGTGGAAGAGGCGGTCGCGGCCACCGAACCCAACATACGGATGGCGAAAGGCTACCAGGCCCGTTTGATGCCGGCTGTGAAAAACGCCCTTGAACACTGCCGGACGTTGACGGAAAAACTCCCCGGTCCCTTTGCAATCAGGCCGGACCGTTGGGGCCGGGATCCTCTGGTCACCGCCTATTTTGCCACCATCGAAGAGCTTCGAAACGCGCTGGAAACCTGCCCTGCGCTCCAACGCCGGTTTTCCGGGACTCGGGAACAGGAGGCCCATGCCCTCTTGACGATGAAAACAGAAGAGAAACAAGTATACAGAAAATCCAGCCGAGGCGCCATGCTCCAGCAAGAGATGCCGAAAACTTCGGTGAACTTTTTCCGCCACCGATTCACCTCGGTGCACGCCTCCCTGGCCGAGCTGCAGCAGGACCTTCGACGCCGGGCGTTTCGTTTCCTGCTGTCCTGTGCACTGGAGCAGATGGCCGCCCTGCAAAGCGAGGAGGAGCGGCTCGCGCACAAAAAAGAGGTTCTTGATGTACAGTGGCGGCTGCAGCAGAGCCGGGAAAAGGATATCGGGGCACTGATGGACGGTTTCGACGGCAGCCTGTCCAACGGGGCGGCCCGGCGGATTTTGGAAGAGCTCCACCAGGAGCTCGATTCGGTCAGGTCCCGGATCGATGAGCCGTCCGACTTTCTCGGGCTTCTGGAACAGGTCCTGCAGGCGCCGGAGCGGTATTTGAAAATGACCCTTGCCGCCCCCCGCCTGGATCAGATGGGGATCAAGGTGCGGGAAACCGATCCGGACCCCGGCAGCGAAATCCCCTACGCGGTCCTTTCCTTCGGTGCGGCAGATTTCAAACGGGCGGCGGTGTTGGCCCGGGTCTTTCGACAAGACGTCTTGGATGAGAGCGCAACCCGCAGGCAAGCGCCGCCGGCTGCAAGGTAATCAGTTAGAGTACAAGGAGAAGTGATGAATCCAACCGAGAACCGATCGAACACGCCTGAAATCGTGGTGCAGGTTTCCGGAAAAGAGCCCTTTCCCTGCTCGACCCTGTTCGGGCGAGGGGTGAAAGTGTCGGTCGAAACAGGGGTGAGTATCCGGGAGCTTCTATGCGGGCAGCTCGGCATCGATGAAGCATATCTGGAAGGCCGGATTCAGACGGTTTTCCTGAACGGGCGGCCGGTGGACGACGTGGGGACGGCACGGGTTGCCGACGGGGACGTATTGAGCCTTTCTGCCGCCATGCCCGGGCTGATGGGGGCCACCTTGCGCCGGGGAGGACCCCTGGCGGCCATGCGCGAGAGCATTTCCTATGCGGATTCTCAAAAAAAGGAAGGCTCGGCCAGGGGAATCGTGAAGATCAAGCTCTTCAACATGGTGGCCCGGGAACTGGGCCCCGGTTTTCTTCGCCGGGGGGTTCTCGTCACCGGCCGGGATCTGGCCGGCCCGCTGCAGGCTGCCGAAAAGGACCTTAAGACCCTAAAGCGAAACGACGCCCCGGTCTCGATGGCCCAGCTTTCCGATCTGTTCGATTCGGACCGGGAAGTATTTCTTATAATCATTTTTCAAAAATGAGGAAAAACTTTTAGAGCGCTTGGACCAAGCAATTTTGGATGTGATTGACAACCCAGTCAGCACCCAGAGGACTGCTGCAATCGGAACGTTATTCTGACAAGCGCTCTAAGCGATAACCATATGAATTCAATCGGGTACTTACAACCGATCGATTTCGCATGCTACTCACTCGTTGGCTTTCTTCCTGCCTTCCTGTTGCAATACCCAAAAACTGCTTTTATAATGTGTATACAAGATTGGAGGTGATCATATGGGAAGAACGAACGTGGTGCTTGACGATGAACTGGTCATGGAATGTCAGAAGCTTACGGGGATCCAGACACGGCGTGCTCTCATTGACTACGCGCTGCATGAGGTGCGCCGGCGCGGTCGCCAGAAGCGCTTGCTCAAATTGAAGGGCTCTGTGAAATGGGAGGGGGATCTTGCCGAATGGCGAAAGGCGCGTAGCTACTAATGGTGCTTGTCGACACTACAGTCTGGATCGACTTTTTCGCCGACCATAGCGAGCCGCACGTAGATGCGCTGCGGGAGTTGATCGAGAATGAGGTGGATTTATGTCTCTGTGGGGTTATCCTCGCGGAAGTGCTCCAAGGCATTCGATCGGACGCAGACTATATCGAAACGAAGGGCTATCTTGCCGATCTTATTTTTCTGCCCATGCGGCAAATAACATTCGTTCATGCAGCGGAGCTTTATAGATCCCTTCGGAAGAGGGGCGTCACGATCCGGAAGCCGATTGACTGTATGATTGCTGCGGTTGCCATCGAGCACGATGTCCGGCTGCTTCACAATGACCGCGACTTCGACTATATTGCCACGCACTCGAAGCTCAGAGTATATGACTGAATAAGCCAACAATTTCTTCCGGCGAACCGCAAAAAAACCGGGGCCACCGAAGAGCACGATACATCTCAGGCCGGATGTGGAAAGCAAACCGCCATTTGGTATGAAAAACAGAGAAAAAGCTTGGGTAACGAATTCTTGATAAAATAGCCAGATGGATGGACTTTTCAGCCCAACCAGCGCGCTTTAGCTACGATATTTTGGGGTTGCATTTTTCTTATAAAATCAGTCGGAATGATGGTAATAATCCGCGAATCGTCGGTGAAAAGTAGAAAGGATTGGCGAAGCAGTGTTACGATGCGGTCCATTCCGATCCAAGGCGATTCGTAGGTTGGGCTGAGAGAAGCGAAGCCCAACAATTTTAGAAAGTCGCC
>CBFCZJ010000197.1:0-7352 GCA_965602445.1 uncultured Desulfobacterales bacterium
CTGGCCGGTCCGGGTCTCCAGGCCCTCGATGGTTTCGATGGCCCGTCCGGCGGCCTGCGCGGCCAGCACCAGGCACGAGTTGACCGGCTTGCCGTCCATGACGACGGTGCACGATCCGCAGTCTCCCACCTCGCATCCTTTCTTGGTGCCGGTCAGGCCGAGTCGATAGCGGAGCGTGTCGGTCAGGGTTTCGTTGGGCGCCACGGCCACTTCGTGGGATTTGCCGTTGACGGTCAGGGTGATGAGCTTCTTCATTTAGAGCACTCCTTGTATTCTGTTGGATGATGAATGCCTAAAATGAGCTATAATGCCTAAAGTGGTAGTGTCGCTTCGCTCCGATCTTATGACCGAACAGACAGAATTCCATAATTTTAGGCATTCTAGCTCATTTTAGGCATTTTAGGCATTTCCCACGCGCTTCCTTGGCCTTTCTACCGGCCCTCTGCTTCCTTCAAAGCGATTTCCAGGGTCCTCCGGGTCAACACTCCGACCATGGCGCGCCGGTATTCGGCCGAGCCCCGGAAATCGAGGATCGGCGAGCAGTCCTGCTCGGCCGCCGCCGCAGCCTTGGCAAACAGGGAAGCGTCCGGCTTGCTGCCGACCAGGACCTTTTCGGCGGTGGGCGCCCTTAAGGGCGTGGGGCCCACCGAGCCCATGACGATGCGCGCCGTCTTCACGGAGCCGTCTTTTTCGTCCAGGGCCAGAAACGAGGCCACGTTGACGATGTTGCAGTCCTGGGCCTTGCGGACGCCGATGTTGATGTATCCGGCCCCGGCGCCGGGGCCGGGGATGTCGACGTGGATTGCCGTGATCACTTCGTCGGGCGCCAGGGCGGTCATTCCCGGTCCCTTGAAAAATTTTTCAAGATCGAGCTGCCGGCTGCCCCGGCTGCTTTCGATGGAAAGCCTTGCTCCGTAAGCCATCAACGAGGGCGGCAGGTCTGCGGCCGGCCGGGCCGAGCCGATGTTGCCCCCGATGGTCGCCAGGTTTCGCACCAGGGGCGAACCCAGGGCCCGGGCGCCTGTGCCCAGGGCACTGGCCAGCTTTTGGACTGTCTCGGAGACGGCCAGGTCCGCCACCGTAAAACAGGCGCCGATCTTCAGGGTGCCGTTTTCCCGGGACAGATTCTTGAGCGCCTCGATTCTGCCCAAAGAGACGATCTGCTCCGGGGAGACGATCTTTTTTTTCATGTTGACCATCAGGTCGGTGCCGCCGGCCAGCGGTTTTGCCTTTTCCTTGAATTCGGCCATGACCTGGCAGGCTTCCTCGACGGAGGCCGGTTCATGAAAATCGAACTTGGGTAGCAGCATGGTTCTTCTCCGATGTAGGGTTCCGGGTTCAGAGGTTCAGGGTTCAGAGGTTCAGGGTTCAGAGGTTCAGGGTTCAGAGGTTCAGAGGTTCAGAGGTTCAGGGTTCAGGGTTCAGGGTTCAGAGGTTCCGGAACCTTGTTTGAACCTTTTCCATCGATCTAAAACCGCGCAGCGGTTTTCCTATAACGGCGCGCCAGCGCCGTTATTTTCCGAATGCGCAGTTCGGAAACCGACAGTCCGCACAGGAACGGCAGAATCCGCCGTGTCCCATGGCTGCGATCTCCTTGCTGGTCACAGTCTCGCCGGCCAGCAGCCGGGGCACCACCAGATCGAAGATGCTGGCCCGGTAGTACATCACGCATCCGGGAAGCCCGACGATTGGCACCTCCCCGATATAGGCCAGCATGAACATGGCCCCGGGCAACACCGGGGCGCCGTAAGTGACGATTTCGGCGCCGGCCGCCCGGATGGCCGCCGGGGTCTGGTCGTCGGGGTCCACCGACATGCCGCCGGTGACCGCGACCATTTGGGCGCCGTCGTCGATCAGCCCGTGGATTGCTTTGACCGTCATGTCGATGTCGTCTGAAACGAACTCCTGGCGGAGCACCCGGCTTCCCAGTTCGGTGAATTTGACCTGAATGACCGGACCGAAGCGGTCTTCGATTCGGCCGTGGTAGACCTCGCTGCCGGTGGTTACGACGCCGACGGTGAGGCTGGCAAACGGCCGGACTTCCACGACGGGAAAATCGATGCGGCAGACGGCTTCGACCGCCTCGATTTTTTCTTTTCCGGTCACAAGAGGGATGATGCGGGTCCCGGCCACGGGCTGATTCCGCCACACGGTCTGGCCGGTGTGCAGGGTGGAAAAGATGACGTCCTCGATCTCGTTGATCCGGTGCAGGGCGGCGACGTCGATCTTCAGCAGGCCGTAGAAGTCGGCCAGCAGATTGACCTTCCCCTCCACCGGTTCGGTCATGGTCAGGCCGGTGCCGGCGGCCGCGGATGCGATCCTTCGGGCGGCGTCGTTTTCGTGGATTTCATCCGGAGCAAGATCCAGGACATAGAGGTTTTTCTTGCCCAGATCGAGCAGCACGGGGATATCTTCGGCGCAGATCACGTGGCCCTTTCGAAATGCCGGGCCTTTGGATTCGCCTGGAACGATTCGGGTGATGTCATGGCAAAGGACCATGCCGACCGATACTTCGACAGGAACGCTTTTCACAGGGCACCTAATTTTTTCGCTGCATTGCTGAACAAGGATTCTGAGCTGTTTGGAACACCACCGAATTTCATCATGCTGAACGACTTTTTTCCATCCCGCTACTCTGCCGCCGGTTCGACGGGGCGAAAGGTAGTTGTCTATTTATCAAGGCCGATATCAGAAAAAGAGGTGGATGTAAACTCATTTTTCGAATCAGGATACTTGACCCGTAGGCCGGTTTCCGATAAAGGGTAGGGTGATAACGTTCACTATAATGAACAAAAAGGTGGCCTCATGAACAAGCACCGTTCAACCGCGGGAGTCTACAGCGCCCCGGCCGTGGAGCGCGCGTTTCGGCTGCTCGACGCCGTTGCCGCCGCGTTCCAGCCGCCGCGGCTGAGCGAGCTGGCCCGGGATCTGGGCTTCAGCAAAAGTACGACCCACGGGCTGGTCCACGCCTTGATTTCCACCGGTGCCCTGGACCAGGATCCGGACAGCAAGCGGTTGTCGTTGGGCCCCTCCGTTGTCGAGCTCGCCTTCAAGAGCCGGAACTATCTCTTTCTCGGCGAACAGGCCCAGCCCGTGTTGGAGGATCTTCGGGACCGAATCGACGAAACCGTTTTTTTCGGGGTGATGAACCGATCCCGGACCCTGATCATGGCTTCGGCCGAGGCTCACAAGTCGATGAAGATCTCCGCCTTTCCCGGAACCGCCATTCCGCTGCTGGCCGGCGCCGTGGGCAAGGTGTTTCTGGCTCAGATGGACGAGGCCGGCGTGCGGCAGACGCTTGGAAATCTTTCCCTGCCGAAATTCACCGCCGCATCCATCACCGACGAGGCTCGCTACCTGGCCGAAGTCGAACAGGTCAGGCAGTCCGGGGTCGCCGTGGACCGGGGCGAATACTTGTCCGGAGTCAATGCCGTGGCAGTCTGGGTGGGAAGGCGTCTGGGGGTTCCTGCGGCGATGTGGGTGGTGGGGTTTGCCGAATCCATGAGTACGGAAAAAATCAGGCGCGTGGCCGAAGATGGGCTGGAGGCGGCTTCGGTTCTCCGTGCGCGGATCGGTGCAGACCCGTTCGAGTTCGGAAAATAGGGCTTTGCGCCGGCTTTCCGGCCTGCAGTTTTCGAAAATCGGCTCCCAGCCGGCAAAATGGCTGGGACGAGAACCGGCAAAGGTCCGATTCGGCCAGGCGCGCGAAGATTTCGGAAAAAACCGGCGGCCTTTGCTGCTCGGGGATGGCATGGCGCGTCATTAAGCAAAATAGATCGATGTCCCATTGCTTCAATAGTTGTTTGCACTGCCATGAATTTCCAAGGCCGGTCTCTATCAGAGGCGAAGAACTATATCAATATTGATTGATTACTTTTTCATTCTGCGTCCGGACAAAGGAAAATAAGAGCAAAAAATAACTAAGAACAACATCTTATCCCCATTTTGTATGTGGCTATTGTTCTTCACAGACGGCTTTGATAGCATTTGGATCATATCATGTAAGGAATAGGTTCTCTGAATCGAGAAGGGGGATAATCGACATGGATAACCCGTTTCATCTGCGCTCGAAGATCTGGATCGAAGACGGCAGCGGCGGCATGGTTTTCGGCCTCGGCCGATACCGGATCCTCGATGCGGTGGACCGGCTCGGCTCCCTGCAGGCGGCGGCCCGGGAGCTGAAAATGAGCTACCGAGCGGTCTGGTGCCGGGTTCACGTTTCCGAAGAGCGGCTGGGAAAAGCCCTGGTCGCTCGAGACGGCAAGGGGTCGCGCCTCACCGGCTTTGCCAGGGACCTGATGAAGCAGTTCCGGCGACTTCAGGCGATCGTTGAAACCGAATCCGATGACGTGTACGAAACCCTCATAGCAGACCGTATCGAGCCGGAAGAGGAGCAGCAAAAATGATTGAACTGGCCGAACGGATATGCGCGCTGCTTCAAGCCGGCAGGCCCGCAGCAGTGGCGACGATTCTCAGCCGCAGCGGCTCGGCCCCGAGAACCGCCGGCAGCAAGATGGTGGTGGACGAGCACGGCGGTTTTGTGGGGACCATCGGGGGCGGAAAGTTCGAAGCCGACGTGCTGCTCGAAGCCGGAAGAGCCCTGGCCGAAGGCCGGCCGAAAAAGATGTTTTTCGACCTGACCAGCGACGATGTCTCGGCCATGGACATGATCTGCGGCGGAAAAATGGAGGTGCTCGTCGATTACCTGGCGCCCGAAGACGATGTGACCGCTGTGTTCGCGGCCTGGAAGTCCGCCATGGAGGAAAAAAAGGCCGGGTCCCTGGTGACGCTCATGAGGGCAAATGCCCTCCAGGTTGAACAGACAGCGCATTGCCTGGTGTTTACCGATGAAGCGGTGGCCGGCAGCTGGCCGCTTTCTGCCGCCTTGTTGGCCCGCGTGGCAGAGGCGCCGTCTGCCTCCGCTGTTTCCCAAGTCATCGAAGCCGACGACGTGCAGCTTCTGGTGGAGCCGACGATTGCGCCCAAGACCCTGGTGATCTTCGGCGCCGGCCACGTGTCGATGCCCACCGCCCGGCTGGCCGGCGAGGTCGGATTCCAGGTGGTGGTGGTGGACGACCGGGAAGCGTTCGCCAACCGGGACCGGTTTCCCGGAGCCGATCAGATCCTGGTGCCGGAAGACTTCGCTGGGGCCCTTTCCGGGGTTTCGGTCGATGCCGACACATACATGGTCATCGTGACCCGAGGGCACCGATACGACAAGGAGGTTTTGTCCCAGGCCCTTTCCTCCCGCGCCGGCTACATCGGGATGATCGGCAGCCGGAGAAAACGGGACGCCATTTACGCCGCCTTGAAAAAGGAAGGGGTTGCCGACGAGGATCTTGCCCGTGTGCATTGTCCTATCGGGCTTTCCATCGGCGCGGAAACCCCGGCAGAGATCGCCGTGAGCATCGTGGCCGAACTGATCTCCTCCCGGGCGGGGTTAGAAACAAAATAATGGCGAGAAATCGAATCTCCCGAGGAATCGAAGAGGATATAGAGGTCAGCCACGCTGCTGGTCGGCCGGATTCAAGATTCCAAATTCAAGCTTCAAGATTAACCCGAGGTAATTTAAACGCTATCCTAACTCCTGTATATCAATGATGATTTCACCGCGATTTGCCGCCGTCATATTGAGTGCCGGGTTTTCTTCGCGCATGAGGTCGTTCAAACCGCTGCTTGCCCTGGGGAAAGGAACCCTCATCGAGCATGTGGTCGGGACCGCGAAAAGCGCCGGTATCGAGGAGATCCGCGTGGTGGTCGGCCATCGGGCCGAGGCGCTGGCTCCGGTGGTGGAAAACGCCGGCGCAACAGCGGTGTCCAACCCGGAATTTGAGCTTGGCATGTTCTCTTCGGTGCGTGCCGGGGTCCGCAGCCTTTCTCCGGCGTCTGAGGCTTTTTTTCTGCTTCCCGTCGACATTGCCCTGGTGCGCCCGGCCACGTTGAAATGCTTGGCCGAGGTATGGCAGAAGATGCCGGGCCGGATCGTGCACCCGGTGTTTGCCGGCGAGCGGGGACATCCGCCCCTGATTCCCGCCGATCTGATCCCGGTGATCCTGGAAGGATCGGGGCGCGGGGGACTCCGGGCGGTGCTGGAGCGCTATGAAGACCGGGCCATAGAGGTTCCCGTACCCGATGAACATATCCTGTTCGACGTGGATCGGCCCGAGGACTACGAAGCGGTCAAACGGCGGTTTGCGCGGCTGAGCGAACCGTCGTTTTCCGAGTGCGAGGCCATCTTGTCCGAGGTCTTCCCGACGGACAAAAAGATCATCCGCCACGGCCGGCAGGTGCAGCAGGCGGCGGCGGCCCTCTGCCGCGCCTTGAACCGGAAGGGGGCCGGACTTGTTCAGCAGCGGGTGGAGACGGCTGCACTTCTTCACGATCTGGCCAAGGGCAAGGCCGACCACGCCCGGGTGGGCCAACGGATGCTGGCCGCCATGGGATTTGACCGGGTGGGGGCGATCGTGGCCGCCCACACCGATCTTCCCGAAGAGGAGATGCAGGATCCGAAAGAGGCGGCCGTGGTCTATCTGGCAGACAAACTGGTGTCCAGAGGGCGCTTTGTCTCTCTCCAGGCGCGCTTTGACGCGGCGCTTGCGCGTTACGGAAGCAACAGCGAGGCCCGGGCGGCCATCGAGCGGCGCCGGAGCGTCGCCCTGGCCGTGAAGCAGAAAATCGAAGAAAAGGCGGGGCTGCCGCTCGCACAGATTCTTTCAGAAGCGGCTATCGAAAGTGAGAGGGACCTAAATTGAGCGATTATTTCTTCGGATCTCTTTCCGGTCGGGCATAAAGCCCGCCCCTACGAGGCCATCGCCACCCCGCAGGTAGGGGCGGGGTTCACCCCCGCCCGCATTCCTGGCGGGCTTTTTCCGAAGACAATCGCAAAATGGCTCAGATCAAGAGGGAATAATCCGGCCTCTACACCGGAGAGGCGTATTTTTTTGTCATGCCCGCGGAGACGGGCATCCAGTTACTCTTTCTATCGGTAGCCTGGATTCCCACTTTCGCGTCAATGACTTTGTATCTCAACGGAAGCTCGTTTACCGTCATTGTATTTCGAAAGCATTCGATGAAGGTTTTTTTGTTCCGACATGGAGCCGTTCAGGCAAAGCAAGGGAAAATCTTTCTGGGAAGGACCGACCTGCCGCTGAGTGCGGCAGGCCGGGACCAGGCCGAGGCCTGGAAAGCATACTTTGCCGAGAGCCTGCCGGGCCGGATCGCCGCCAGCCCGCTTTGCCGGGCATCGGAATTTGCCCGGATCATTGCCGCGGATCGGGCCAAGGAAGTGATGATCTATCCTGCCTTGTCGGAGATCGACTTGGGCGAGTGGGACGGCAGGCCCATGGCCGAAA
>CBFCZJ010000198.1:0-7351 GCA_965602445.1 uncultured Desulfobacterales bacterium
GCTGCGGCGATGACCCCGTTCATGGGGGTGCGGATCTCATGGCTCATGTTGGCCAGAAACTCGCTCTTGGCCCGGGTGGCGGTTTCAGCCTCTTCCTTGGCCTGCTTGAGTTTCCGGTCCATCTCTTTGGCCAGATCCATCTCCTGCTTCAACCGCAGATGGGAGGCTTTGAGTCTGCGGTTCAGTTTGACGACTTCCGCGGTGAAAAACATCAGAACAAAAAACGCCATGGAAGCGAAAAAAATCCAGTAGCCGTAGTTGCGCAATACGTCCGCGAAGGTGATCTTTCCCAGCTCTTGATACGGGCCGACCCGCAAGGCTTTCAGGCATTCGTGCACCGGCTGGTAATTCAGGGGAATCGTCCACCCCGCACAGCGGGCCGCCACGGCCGCCGCAGAATCCGGGCGCATCTGAAGCAGGGCAACGGCGACTTGTTCGGCCAACTCGTCCGGGGTGTGCTGGACTTTAGCCATGGGCCATTCCGGATATTCGCGCGTGCTGCAAAGATAGGGGGTGTTAGATGCGTTCGGATACAGGTTTGGAAACACGTAATAATCGTCCAGGTCGATCTTGCCCGCGGCGCTGAGTTCCTCCAGCACCCTGGTTCTGACCGAGCCGGCGTCAACCACTCCGTCCCGGACGGCGTACGCGACCCGGTCGTGGGTCTCTCCGAAAAGAAGCGTTGCAAAATCGCGCTGGGGATCGATCCCCTTTTCCTGGAGCTCCCGCCGGGCGGCAAGCCATCCCCCCAGCGAAGATTCGGAGACGGCCATGAAGGATTTTCCCTTGAGGTCCTTGGGCATGCGGATGTCGGTTCGATCCCTGCGGCAGAAAATCACCCCGCCGTATTTGGTGTAGCTTCCGCCGACGCGTATCTCTTTGAGGGTCACGATGCGATTGGCGCCGTATTTGAGCTCCAGCCCCACATAAAATGCGGAATTGGCGAGGATAAAATCGACCGCCCCTTTTTCCACCTGGGGATAGACCTGGTCGTGGGCCAGCGGAATGATGATAAATCGCCGGTCGGCAAACCAGCGGGAGAGATCCCCCGCCGTGGGCGACCATTGGGCCTGACATTCCTGGGGCCCCCGGATGGCCAGCACCCCGATTTTAATGGGCATCTCCTGGGCCCGGGCGATGCCGGAAACAGGCCCACTGGGAAAAACGACGGTTAAAAGGACGATGCAGAGCAACCAGGTCTTGTATCGACTGGAAGCGGCGCGAGGATGTTTTTGAAGACACACGGCGTCTCTATATTCCATCTTTCGCCCCCCGGCTGAGCGGCACTTGGATGTTGGTCGTACAAATTACTTTTACATCCTGCGTGTAAGATTACACGGTTTAGAGCGGCTGGCAAATACCTTTCCGACAGCAGCCGCGTTTGGATTCCCCATTGGAACGCAAATCTCTTGCCATCTTGACCAGGCCAGGGGCTATCGGTCTCGGATTCGATTCAGTCCGATCCGGTCGACTCCGATCCAATCAGATGAGCGGCCCGGTTTGAGCCTATGAAAGACGGTTTCGGTAGTCTTGGTAGCCGAACCGCTTCAGAATTCGGATTTCTCCGGAGGCGTTCTGAAGTCCGATGGCGGGAAGTTCAACCCCGTTGAAGGTGTTGTTCTTGACCATGGTATAGTGGGCCATGTCTTTGAGGACGAGCCGGGAGCCGACGCAAAGCGGCTCGGCAAAAGAATAGTCGCCGATGACGTCTCCGGCAAGACAGGTGGTGCCGCCCAGCCGATAGGTGAAGGGAAGTGCTCCGGCCTCCGCGGCGCCTGCAATCTCCGGGCGGTAGGGCATCTCCAGCACGTCGGGCATGTGGGCTGCCGCCGAGGCATCCAGAATCGCGATGTCCATGTCGTTTCGTACGATGTCCAGCACCGAGGCCACCAGAACACCGGCGTTGAGTGCGACGGCCTCGCCCGGTTCGAGGTAGACCTGCAGGCGATGGCGTCGAGAAAAGTCGTCGATCAATTCACACAGCCTTGCCACATCGTAGTCCCTGCGGGTGATGTGATGGCCGCCGCCGAAATTCACCCAGCTCATCTGGGACAAAAAAGCCCCGAATTTTTCTTCAAAGGCAGCCAGGGTTCGCGCCAGGGCGTCTGAATTCAGTTCGCACAGGGTGTGAAAGTGCAGCCCCGAGATCCCGGAAAGCTCATCGGACCGGAAGTTCTCCCGCGTAACGCCGAGCCGGGAGCCCGGTGCACACGGATCGTAGATCGGCACCTTCACCTCCGAATGCTCGGGGTTGACCCGGATTCCGCATTGAAGTGCCGGCGTTGCACCGATCCTTTTCCGAAACCGCCGCCACTGGGAAAAAGAGTTGAAGGTGAGATGATCACAGTAGGTGAGCAGCTGGTCGAATTCGGCTTCCCGGTAGGCAGGGGCGCAGCCATGGACTTCTTTTCCGAACTCCTCGAATCCGAGCCTGGCCTCGTGCAGGGAACTGGCCGAAACACCCCAGAGAAACTGCCGGATCGTGTCAAAGACGCCGAACATGGCAAACCCTTTCAGCGCCAGCAGAATCCGACAGCCGGTCTGCTGCTGCACCGACCCGAGTCTTTGCAGGTTTGCAAGGAGCACGGCCTCGTCGAGCACGTAGCAGGGGGTGGGGACGGTTTCCAGGGTGTACGCTTCAGATCCCATGTTTCCGTTGACGCGGCGTTCGAGGTTCAGGGTTCAAGCTTCAAGATTTGCCGGAAGGAATTCTATAGAAATTTTTTGGTCTTAGCCGGCCAGTTTGATCAATGGTGAAACTTCTGTCGAAGCGTCTGCCTTTGTAGGGAACGGCCTCCGTGCCGTTCCGGGCGGCACGACACGGAGGTCGTGCCCTACGCAAAACCCCGGCTTCGACCGAAGTTTCATATGAGATGTCAGTCACTCCTCCAGCAGCGTCTCGGTCCACGGAAGCCCATGGTGGGGAAGCGCCTCCATGAAAGGGTCCGGGTCGAACTGCTCCACGTTGAACACCCCTTTGCCGCGCCATTTGCCGGTGAGCATCATCATCGCCCCGATCATGGCCGGAACGCCGGTGGTGTAGGAAACCGCCTGGGCCCCGATCTCCCGGTAGCACTGCTCATGGTCGCAGATGTTGTAGATATAGTGCCGTCGGGGTGTCTCGTCTTTTTTCCCTTCGATCATGCAGCCGATGCAGGTTTTGCCCGTGTAGCCGCCGCCAAGAGAGCCCGGGTCCGGCAGCAGGGCCTTTAAAAACTGCAGCGGAACGATCCGGCACCCCTGAAAATCGACCGGATCGATGCGGGTCATGCCGACATTTTCCAGCACCCGCAGGTGCGTCAGGTAGGCGTCTGAAAACGTCATCCAAAACCGGATCCTCTTGATTCCCGGCAGGTTTTTGACCAGGGATTCCATCTCCTCATGATACATGAGATACATTTTGCGGGGGCCGATCTGAGGAAAGTCGAAGGTTTCATGAACCGACAGGGGATCGGTTTCGATCCACTTTCCCTCCTGGTAGTACTTGCCTTTCTGGGTCACCTCCCGGATGTTGATCTCGGGATTGAAGTTCGTGGCAAAAGGCCGGCCGTGATCCCCGGCGTTGCAGTCCATGATGTCGATATAATCGATCTCGTCGAAAAGGTGTTTTGCCGCATGGGCGCAGAAAATGTTGGTCACCCCGGGATCGAACCCGCATCCGAGCAGCGCCATGAGCCCCTTTTCCCGGAACCGGTCGTGGTAGTCCCACTGCCACTTGTAGCAGAATTTGGCCTCGTCGGGCGGCTCGTAGTTGGCGGTGTCCAGGTAGTCGACCCCGGTCGCCAAACAGGCGTCCATGATCGACAGGTCCTGGTAGGGCAGGGCCACGTTGACGATCAGGTCCGGACGAATCTCTCGCACCAGGGATACCAGCGCCCGGGTGTCGTCTGCATCGATTTGGGCGGTTTCTATAGGGCGATCGAGACGCTTCTTGATCCGCTCGCACTTTTCCAGGGTGCGGCTGGCCAGGACGATCTCTGAAAAGATCTCCGGTACCTGGGCGCATTTTTGAACCACCACGCTGCCGACGCCTCCTGCGCCGATAATGAGCACTTTTGCCATGGCCAAAACTCCTCGTGCATCTTTGGGTGAGTCATCGGTGATACCGCCGGTCGAAAAATCCTGCCGCCGTCAGTTCGAAACGCGGTGGCCGGCTGTCCGGAGAACGTCGACGGCCGCTTCGAGCTGGCCGGAGCGAACCAGGAGAAAATCGGTATCATAAGTGGAAACGACGAAAATGGAAATCCCGGCCCGGCCAAGAGGTCCGGCCAGGGAGGCCAGCACGCCGGTTTCGGAAAAATCAAGGGGTCCTTTCACCCTGAATAGCCGCCATCCCCGGCTGCAGACCACCCCGTCGGGGATCGACGCCTCGGGGCAGACCACGGACAATTCTTCGGAAGTGCCGGTAACCGAGAAAAACCCGGCCTTCATGGACCAGGCAGGAATGGGTCGGCCCGCCTCGAGGCGGCAAATGCCCATGGCCTCCGGAATCAGATCAAGATGACGGGCAGCCATGCTCCCCCTCCGGGTCGATCCAGCAGACGCCGGGGCCGTTGACGGCAACCGCCGCCAGGTGCCCGCCGAAAGGATGAAATCTCACCGCCCAGAAAATAGACTCGAACGCGGCCGAAAGCCTTTCCCGGCTTTGCACGGAAACGATGCGGCATTCGGAAAGACCGGCGATGCCGACGCCGGCAGCCTTGAGCACGGCTTCTTTGGCCGTCCAGCACCGGAAAAAATCCGATAGCCCCTCACCGGAAAAAAAACGCCACTCATCGGCAGCCGCGATCCTTTCAGCCAGTCCCTCTTTGACCGGACGAATCTTTTCGATATCGATGCCCACCGGCACCGGGGCGGCCACCGCCGCCACGCATCCGCTCTTATGGGACAGCGACCAGTGAATTCCCCGCTTTGGAATGGGCGCCCCGTTTTCTTCTTTTTCCAGCTCCGGCAGCTCCACCCCCAATCGCATCGCGGAGCGTTTCAGGGCCACCCGGGCAAATTCGCTCAAAAAGCGCACCTTTTGCCGGCCCTGCAATCGAAGCTTGCTTTCGGGCACTTCCAGAATCACCGGGTAGATGGCGTTTGAAGGGTTATCGTGTTCCATTTCTTTTCGCTCGGCCGATCAATTGGGTTCCAGGATGATCCGGCAGTCGGCCACCGTTGCCCCCTCTCCTTCCGGGTGGGCCAGCAGCGGGTTGATGTCGAGCTCCTTGATCTCCGGATGGGCGGCGGCCATGTCCGAGAGGCGCACCATCGCCTGTTCCAGGGCGCCGATATCGCTCTTGGGTTTGCCCCGGAACCCTTCCAACAGCTTGTAGCCCTTGATCTGGCGGATCATCCGCCGGGCTTCGTTCCGCCCGATGGGGGCCAGGCGAAAGGAGACGTCCTTGAACACCTCAACGAAGATGCCGCCGTAGCCGAACATGAGCAGCGGCCCGAAAACGGGATACCGGTTCATCCCGACGATGACCTCGTTGCCGGACGGCGCCATCTGCTGGACCAGGACCCCGTCGATGGCCGCGTCGGGCTTGTAGTCCCTGGCCCGGGAGACGATGCCGGCAAAGCTTTTTCTCACGTCGTCGGCCGTGTTCAGCCCCACCACCACCCCACCGGCATCGGATTTGTGAAGGATGTCGGAGGAAACGATTTTCATGACCACCGGATAGCCGATCTCTTCGGCGAGCCTCACGGCTTCGGTTTCGTCTGTTGCCAGCCGGGTCGGCAGGACGGAAAACCCGTAGGCTTCCAGGATGCGGTTTCCTTCCAGCTCGCCCAGATAGGTCTTTTTCTCCGCCAGGGCCTCTGCGATGATCCCTGCCGCCGTCTCGGTATCGTGGTCGAAGCTGTACTGGGGCAGATGGGTGCGGTCGACCCACTGCGAATGGCGGTACAGGGCCCCGAAAGCCTTGGCCGCGTTTTCCGGAAACCGGAACACCGGGTAGCCGTGGGCCTGGAGGTATTTCACCCCCGGAGAGACGTCGACAACCCCCATGAAGCAGCACAGGATCGGCTTGTGGGTGGTCCGCGCCGTTCGGACCACCGCTTCTGCCGTGCCGCGGGCGTTGGTCATCGACTGCGGGGTGAGAATCACCAGGGCGCCGTCGACCCCTTCGTCTGCGATCACCGCCTGCAGGGCATTTTCGTATCGGTCCTGGGAGGCGTCTCCGATCACGTCCACCGGGTTGTTGAGATTGGCGGTCTTGGGCAGGTGGCCGGCCAGGGCCTTGACGGTATCCGGACTGAACCGGGCAAGCTGCAAGCCGGCCGATACGGTCATGTCGGTGGCGACGATACCCGGGCCGCCCGCGTTGGTGACGATGGCCACCCGGTTGCCGGTGGGCATCTTGCGCCGGGTCTTTCCCAGGCCCGTCTCGGTCTTGTAGGCAAAGGCGTTGGCAAAATCGAACAGCTCGTCGATGGTCTCGGCCCGGATGATGCCGGACTGCAGGAAAATGGCGTCGTAGACCCCTTCTGAACCGGCCAGAGAACCGGTGTGGGAGGCGGCCGCCTGGGCCCCGGCCGCGGTTCTGCCGGACTTGATGGCCAGCACCGGGGTTCTTCTGAAACCGGAGGTGATCTCCTTGACCGCTGTAATGAATTCCGGTCCCCGGCGAAGCTCCTCCAGATAGAGGATGATTACCTCGGTGTAGGGATCTTCGTGGAGATACTGCAGCAAATCGAGTTCGTCCACGTCCGCCTTGTTGCCGGTGGAGATGAACTTGGAAAACCCGAAGTCCCGGTCGGCGGCAAAATCGAGCACGGCCGTGCAAAGCGCACCGCTCTGGGAGATAAAGGAAATGTTGCCGGGCTTCGGCATCCGCGTCGAGAAACTGGCATTGAGCCGCACCGACGGCAGGGGGTTGATCACCCCGAGGCAGTTGGGCCCCACCACCCGGACGCCCTTCTCCCGGCAAAGCGACACGATGCGGTCTTCGATCTTGCGGCCTTCTGCGCCGACCTCCCTGAACCCGGCCGAAACGATGACGATTCCCTTAACGCCTTTTTCGACGGATTCTTCCACGGCTTTCAATGCGAACTGCGGGGGCAGGATCAAAATGGCCATATCCACCGATTCCGGAATGTCCTTGATGCTCGGATACGCCTTGACGCTGAGAACCGAGCGGGCGCCTGGATTGACCGGATAAAGCGTTCCTTGGAAGCCACCGCGCAAAATGTTGGCGAAAATATCGTGGCCGACCTTTCCGGGCGTGGTGGAAGCCCCGATGACCGCCACCGAGTCCGGCGAAAAGATGCTCTCCAGGTTTTGCATGACGTCCCCCTTTGAAACTGCGGTATTTATCATCAACTTCTGGTATGAAATTTTATCATTTTCTGTCCGTCATCCCGG
>CBFCZJ010000199.1:0-7346 GCA_965602445.1 uncultured Desulfobacterales bacterium
TCTGCGCGCCTCGCGAGAACAGGCATTGAGCCCCCGCCGCTGCTACACGGAGATTTTCGATCCAATGCACTCGCCGCAGACCAATCGCCGCATGCTCCCCGGCTTTTTGAGGTTGAAGACGACCAGCGGCAGCCGGTTGTCCATGGCCAGGGAAATGGCCGTCATGTCCATCACGTTGAAGTGATTCTCGATCACCTTCCGATAGCTGATCGCCTCGATGAAATTGGCCTCCGCGTTGGTGGCGGGATCGCAGTCATAGAGCCCGTCTACCTTTGTGGCCTTCAGCAGGATCTGGGCGTGAATTTCCTGGGCTCGAAGCACGGCCGCGGTATCGGTGGTAAAATAAGGATTTCCGGTTCCGGCGGCAAAGATCACCACCCGTCCTTTTTCCAGGTGCCGCACCGCCCGCCGGGAGATGTAAGGTTCTGCCACCGCATGCATGGAAATCGCGGTCATCACCCGCGTCTGCAGGCCCTTCTTCTCCAGGATGGCCTGCAGGGCGAGGCTGTTGATGACCGTGGCCAGCATTCCCATGTGGTCTGCGGGGGTTCGGTCCATTCCGTAGATGTCGGCACCGACTCCCCTGAAGATGTTGCCGCCGCCGACCACCACCGCCAACTCCACTCCCAGTTCACAGACGCTGAGGATCTCGTCTCCAACGTACTGGATCATGTCCGGGCTGATGCCGAAGCTCTCTTCGCCCATCAGGGCTTCTCCACTGAGCTTCATGACCACCCGACGGTATTGCGGCTCGGCCAATTTCAGGATTCTCCGATCTGGTATCGGGTAAACCGTCTGACGGTGATATTCTCACCGATCTTGGCAATGGCTTCATTGAGCATGTCAGCCACGGTGATCTCCGGGTTTCGCACGTAGGGCTGGTTCAGCAGGCAGCTTTCCTTGAAGAATTTAGAAATCTTTCCCTCAACGATCTTGTCGACCACCTTTTCCGGTTTGCCGGATTCCAGCGCTTGTGCTTTGAAGATCTCCTTTTCCTTTTCCACCACCTCGGCGGGAACGTCTTCGGGCCGGATTCCCACCGGGTTGCTGGCGGCGATGTGCATGGCGATGTTCTTGGTCAGCTCTGCAAAGTCTTCGTTCTTGGCCACGAAGTCGGTTTCGCAGTTGACCTCCACCAGCACACCGATCTTACCGCCGGTGTGGATGTACGCGTGGACCAGGCCTTCGCTCATCTCGCGCCCGGCGCGCTTGGCGGCGGTGGCAAGCCCTTTTTTGCGCAGGTATTCCACCGCCTTATCCATATCGGCGCCGGATTCGCCAAGCGCCTCTTTGCAGTCCATGATGCCGGCCCCAGTTTTTTCCCGGAGCTGTTTGACCATATCCGCACTGATCTTCGTCATTCTTTTTCTCCTGCCTCCTGCGATTCTTCAGGGTTTGCTTCTGACTGGGAACCGGCGGCGGGAGCGGCTCCTGCGGCCGGCTTTTCGCCTGTGGACCGTTTGATGATCTCTACGACCGGTCCCTGGGAGCCGTCTGAAATCACCTTGCGCTCACTCGGTTCGGCGCCGGCAGCTTTGTCGGCTTCTTCCACATCGGCTTTGGCGGCTTTATCCGACTCAGCCTGTCTTTTTTCTTCGTTTCGCCGCCGGCCTTCGATGCATGCATCGGCAAGCCGTGAGGTCAGCAGCCGGATGGCCCGGATCGCGTCGTCGTTTCCGGGGATCAGATAATCGATCTCGTCCGGATCGCAGTTCGTATCGACCACGCCTACGATCGGGATATCGAGTCTGCGTGCCTCCCGGACGGCAATCGCCTCTTTTTTAGGGTCGATGACGATCATCGCCCCGGGCAGCCCCCCCATGTTCTTGATCCCGCCCAGATTGTTGTCGAGCTTGATCTGCTCCTTTTTCATCTTCAACCGTTCTTTTTTGGGGAACATATCAATCGAGCCGTCGTTATGGATCTCGTTTAAGTAGTTGAGACGATCGATGCTCTGCTTGATGGTCTGAAAGTTGGTCAACATACCGCCCAGCCATCGGTTGTGGACATAGAACATTTCGCAGCGGTTGGCCTCTTCGTAGATGGAATCCCGGGCCTGCTTCTTGGTGCCGACAAACAGGACCGACTTGCCCTTTTCCACGTTTTCGGAGATGAATTCGTATGCAGTCTTGAACAGGCGAACGGTCTTTTGCAGATCGATAATGTAGATTCCGTTTCGCGCCCCGAAGATGTATGGCTTCATTTTCGGGTTCCAACGCTTGGTCTGATGGCCGAAGTGCACCCCGGCCTCCAACAGCTCTTTCATCTTGACGTACGACATGTTTCTCTCCTTTTCTCGGTTTTTTTCCACCGCCCTTGTCAGCCCCGCCTCCGATCCCGCAACAAGCGGGACACCGGGAGCCGGGTCGAAGGACGTGTGAGATGCCCGCTGAGCGGCAAACGCTCAGCGAGCCTGACAAAATCAGGTGTTGTTACCAAATTCGCCTATTCTCTGCAACGTTTTTTTCAGCCCCGCCGAACCTTCAACACCCGAGGATTTCCCCCGTAGTCTTTCAGGATTTCCGGCGCTGCGTATTCTCCGCTGTTTTTTACGATGTCAAGAACCGCCGGGCCCTGGTCGTATCCGATTTCCAGCAGCAGCACCCCTTCCGGCGACAGATATCGGGGGGCCTCTCGGATCAGGCGGCGAACGGCATCCAGGCCGTCTGGGCCGCCGTCCAGCGCCTGCCTCGGCTCGAACCGGGAAATCTCCGGAGCCAGCCTCTCCATATCCGCCCGGCGGATGTAGGGCGGATTTGAGACTACCGCGTCAAACGGTCGCCCCGAGCAGCGAAACGCTTCGAACCAATCTGCGACAAAAAATCCGATCCGGTCGATCACTTCGTGACGCACCGAATTTTGCCGGGCCACTGCCAGCGCCTCCAGGCTCCGGTCCGAAGAAAAGATCCGGCAATGGCTTCGTTCCCGGGCAATGGCAACGGAAACCGCGCCGGACCCGGTCCCCGGCTCCCAAATCCGCACAGGTTCACTCTCGGGAAGGACCGCCAGCGCCGCCTCGACCAGGCTTTCGGTTTCCGGCCGCGGAATCAGCACGGCCGGGCTGACGAAAAGCGAGAGCGACCAGAACTCCCTTTCGCCGATGATATAGGCAACCGGCTCTCTTTGAATCCGCCGGCGGATCAGCGACTTATAACGATCGAGTTCTGCCGGTCGCAGGGGCTGATCGTATCTCACATACAGGTCGATCCGCTGAAGTTCGAGGGCATGGGCAAGAAGGATTTCAGCCGAGGCCCGGGGGCTGTCAATACCGTGGGAATGAAAGTAGGAAGCGGTCCATTTCAGCGCCCCCAGCATGGTCCAGGGCTTTTCAGGCGTCTGCCGGGATTTCGTCATGCTGCATGGCCTGGGCCTGGTAATAGGTGATCAGCTCGTCGATGACATCGTCCAGCTCTCCCTGCAGAACCGCGTCCAGCTTGTACAGGGTCAGCCCGATGCGGTGGTCGGTCAGCCGTCCCTGGGGAAAGTTGTAGGTCCGAATCCGCCCGCTTCGGTCTCCGCTGCCCACTTGGCTTTTGCGCTCCTCGGATATTTTATCGTTTTGCTCTTGCAGCTTTCGATCGAACAAGCGAGCCTGAAGCACCTTCATGGCCTTGTTGCGGTTTTTCAGCTGAGACTTTTCATCCTGGCAGGTCACCACCAGCCCGGTCGGAAGATGAGTGATCCTCACCGCCGACTCGGTTTTGTTCACGTGCTGTCCTCCGGGGCCCGAAGCCCGGTACACGTCGATCTTCAGATCGCCGGGATCGATGTTGACTTCCACCTCGTCGGCCTCCGGCAGCACCGCCACGGTCACGGCCGAGGTGTGGATTCGCCCCTGGGCCTCTGTTTCCGGAACCCGCTGCACCCGGTGGATGCCGCTTTCGTATTTTAGCCGGCTGTAAGCCCCCCGGCCGTGAATCATGGAGATGATCTCTTTGAAGCCCCCGCCTCCGGTGGCATGATGATCCATGGGCTCCACCTTCCAGCCCCTGTTTTCAGCGTATCGGATGTACATGCGGTACAGGTCTCCGGCAAACAGGGCGGCCTCTTCTCCGCCGGTGCCGGCACGGATCTCCAGGATGACATTCTTGTCGTCGTTGGGGTCCTTGGGCAGCAGAAGCTGCTTGAGCTCCTGTTCCAGGCGCTCTTTTTTTTCGCTGAGCTTGCGCAGCTCCTGTCTGGCCAGATCCCGGATCTCGGAATCCTTGTCCTGGAGTAGTTCACTGCTGTCTTCGATGTCGGAAAGCGTCCTTTTGTATTCCCGAAAAGGGGTCACGATTCTGGCCAGGTCTGCATGCTCCCGGCTGTATTTTTCGTAGCTATCCCGGTCGGAGGCGACATCCGGATCAGCCATGGCCGCTTCCAATTCATTCAAGCGCTCTTCGACACCTGACAGTTTTTCGTACATATCCATTCGGGCCGGAAGAACCCGGCTTTGAGTTAAGCCCAGAGGGCATGTAAACTTAAATCCGAAATTCGAATATTTCGAGCTTCGAATTTTTTCGCTTCGGGCTGAAAGTCAGAGCCAATTGCCTCTGTCCTGGTCCTGAGGATCAGGATTGTGAGACTGCATACAATATATAAAACCGCCCTGAGCGCCGACGGCGGTCAGGGCGGAAAAAGGACTTGCAGGCGCTAGGCTTTTTCGTTCTGCTTCTGGAACTTGGCGTATTTCTTGCGGAACCGCTCGATTCGACCGGCGGTGTCCACCAGTTTCTGCTTGCCGGTGAAAAACGGATGGCACTGGGAGCAGATTTCCACGCGGATATCCTTTTTGGTTGACCCCACCTCGACCACGTTTCCGCAGGCACAAGTGATCTTGGTCTCTTCGTATTTCGGATGAATCTCGGCTTTCATGGTGTTTTCAGTCCCCCTTGTCTCAGTCTTCGGTCGAAGCCGGAATTTTTTGTAGGGCGCGACCTCCGTGTCGTGCCGTCCTGAACGGCACAGAGGCCGTTCACTACGCAGGCTACAGCTTCGAGGAAAAGGTTTGCATATCCGTTAAACTAACGCCCCTTCACAGGGTGGCCCCCATTCTTACGCATTCATTGAATCTAGAAATTCTTGATTATCCTTTGTTCCGTTCATTTTTTCAAGCAAAAATTCGATGGCATCCACCGGGTTGAGGGAAGAAAGAAGCTTTCTGAGGATCCAGACCCGGTTGAGGATCTCGGTGCTGAGCAGCAGTTCTTCCTTGCGGGTGCCGGATTTATTGATGTCGATGGCCGGAAAGAGGCGCTTGTCTGCAATCCGCCTGTCGAGCTGCAGCTCCATGTTGCCGGTGCCTTTAAACTCTTCGAAAATCACCTCGTCCATGCGGCTTCCGGTATCGACGAGTGCGGTCGATATGATCGTCAGGCTGCCGCCTTCTTCGATATTCCGGGCCGCGCCGAAAAACCGTTTGGGCCGCTGAAGTGCATTGGAATCGACACCGCCGGATAGGATCTTCCCGCTTGGCGGCACGACGCTGTTATAAGCCCGGGCCAGACGGGTGATGCTGTCGAGCAGGATGACCACGTCTTTTTTGTGCTCCACCAGCCGCTTGGCCTTTTCGATGACCATTTCTGCCACCTGAACATGGCGTTCGGCCGGTTCGTCGAAGGTGGAACTGATCACCTCACCCTTGACCGACCGCTCCATGTCGGTGACTTCTTCCGGCCGCTCGTCGATGAGCAGAACAAACAGGTTGATGTCCTTGTGGTTGTTGGTCATGCTGTTGGCAATCATCTGAAGAAGCATCGTCTTTCCGGCCCGCGGCGGGGAAACGATCAGCCCCCGCTGGCCGAACCCGACGGGGGTGAGCAGATCCATGATGCGGGTGGAGAAATTCTCGGACTTGCTTTCGAGCTTGATCTTCCGATTCGGGTATAGCGGGGTGAGGTTGTCGAAGAGGATTTTTTCCCGGGCCACTTCCGGGTCCTCGTAGTTGATCGCCTCCACCTTGAGCAGGGCAAAGTAGCGCTCCGACTCTTTTGGCTGCCGGATCTGCCCGGAAACAGTGTCTCCCGTGCGCAGGTTGAAGCGGCGGATTTGAGACGGAGACACATAGATATCGTCCGGCCCCGGCAGATAGTTGTATGTCGGCGCCCGAAGGAAACCGAAGCCGTCGGGCAAAATCTCCAGGGTTCCTTCTCCGTAGATCAGACCGTTTTTTTCGATCTGCGCCTGAAGCAGGGCAAAGATCAATTCCTGTTTCCGCATCCCTGCGGCGCTTTCGATGTTGTACTTTTTGGCGAGCTTGGCCAGATCTTTGATGTTCTTGTCTTTGAGTTCAACGATGTTCATGCAGCATCAACCCCGTTTTGTTGGATTCACCGCGCTGGATGTCATCCGGTTATCGTTTCTGTTCCGTCCGTTTCCTTAAACCCTTCCAGCCCCGGCTCGCAAATTTCAGTTCGTTTAGCAGGCTCATCACAGCCCCTCTGCAGGATCTTCGATCCTTTATCCGGCATGGCGAATCGAACTGGTCGTATTTGCGTTCACTGGTGGTCGTTCGGATAGCGTTTCGCTGGCGTTACTGGAGGATTCTAAGTGATGGTTATGCCAGGCAGTTTTTGGGACATTGTCACCAAATGGCAGGCGTTCCAATTACGCATAATCAAATAGTACACGATGAAGAGGCTGTCAAGCGCTTTCCCCGTCTTTTTCGGCTTTTGCAGCCAGGCGATCGAACAGGCGATCCACGTCGCCGATGATATCGCCCGGCCGGCCGCTATTTTCGATGACGAAATCGGCCCTCTTCCTTTTTTCGGATTCGGGCATCTGGACCCTGATCAACGCCGCCGCCTGCTCCGGGGCCACATTGTCTCTTTCTACCAGACGCTGCACCCGGGTTTCTTCGGGTGCGCAGACCACGATCACCCGATCGAAGATTTTTTCCAGACCGGCTTCGAACAGAAGCGGAACCTCGGCAATCAAAAGCCGCGATCCGGAAGCTTCGGCCCTGTCCATGGCATCGTTCATTCGCCGGAGCACCTCCGGGTGGACGATCGCCTCCAGGTCTTTTCGCGCCTTCTCATCGGCCGTGATGATATCCCGCAGCCTGCGGCGGTCCAGTCCGCCGTCCTCGGCGAGCACACCGCAGCCGAAGCGTTCGATGACCTGCTGGAAACCGCCGGTTCCGGGTTCGACAGCTTGCCTCGACAGCCGATCCAGATCGGCAACAAAGGCCCCAAGCGTCTGGAAACGCTTACAAACGATGGATTTACCCGAACCGGCACCGCCGGTGACTGCCACCCGGAGGGGGCGCCGGGCCTTGTTGCTACTATCGGACAAGCTCTTTTATCCCTTTCGCTCGTAGGAAATTTCGCCATTCGAATTTGAGATTATCGCCGGCTCAGCGTATA
>CBFCZJ010000200.1:0-7308 GCA_965602445.1 uncultured Desulfobacterales bacterium
TCGGAATTATGTACCAGTTTAAGGCTGCAGTCAGGGCTGTGGGGGGATCTTCCCGCAGCTATCAGATAAACCTTATCATCGTGCATAGGCCCGTTCTGATTTAGCGCCCGCAATCGGGCTTGGATCCTCTGAAAAATAGACGCTTGATCCGGTCCCTCCAGAAGTTGGCCCGGTAGGCGACCTTGCGCAGCCACGTCCGTACCGGATCTTTGGTATTGGAAATGACCGTCGCGTCCTCCAGTTCTTTGAGCGTCTTTTCCATCGGGCTTCGATATAGCGCCATGGGCAGCTCCTGCAACGGGGTGCCGACACCCGTTCTTTTTTTTGCCGGGCCCGGTTCTTCGATCCGGTCGCCGATTGATTTTCCCGGCTTCCTTGCTGACGTTTACACCGCGGCAGCATCCCTGGCATGCAGTGCGCCGGGGTCTCCCAGTGCCTCTGACGCCTTTTGGATGGTCCGGCGGATTTCCTTTAACTTGAATGGTTTGGCGATAAAGTCGAAAGCGCCTTTGGTCAGCGATTCCCGGGCCAATTCCAGGGTCGCATACCCCGTGATCATGATCACCTTGATCCTGGGCGATGTTTCAAACACTTTTTCCATCACCTGGATTCCGTCGATCTCCCCCATCCGGATATCGCTGATGACAATGTCGAATTGTTTGGCCTCCAGCCGGGCGATCGCCTCGACAGGATCCGTAAAGGACTCCACCCGATGACCGTCCTTGACGAGAAACGACTTAAGGCGATCTCCCACGATCGGTTCATCGTCCACGATGAGAATTTCCAAACGTCCGCCCATGATATTCTCCTTGTAATTGAGAAATGAAAGCGCCTTTGCCGGCGATGTGCCCTCCGGAAAGCCGTCAGGCCCCAGCGGATTCCACCTGGGTCAATTCCTTCCCTCCGACGACCAGAAGGGTCTTTTGGATATTTTGCCTCTGACGATAGGCCCGGACGACCTTGACAAGAATGACCAGCGACCCGGCGATGCCGCTGGCAAAGAGGAAAAACTTGCTTCCGAAATTAAAGTAACGGTCCCACTCGGGCGCATAGCTGATAAAGCCCAGTTGCCTCAGATATACGGGGATGGCGACGATCCGGCTGAACACGCACAGCAGGATGATCAGGCTGGTCACCATTCGGATATATCGCTCGTTGACCACCTTGACGCCGTAAACGCCCAGGTGAATTCCCACCAGGGATCCGAGGTAAAGCAGCATGGTCAGCCGGAGGTCCACAAAGCCCTGATAGGCATAGCTCAAGGCGCCGTATGCCCCCATGAAAAGGGCCAGGAACAGCTCGGTTCCCGTGGCCACGGCCGTGGGAACTCCGAACAAGTAGATCATGGCCGGAACCCCGATAAATCCTCCTACGCCGATGGTTCCGGCCAGGTAGCCGGTGGCAATGCCGGCAGCCATCAGCACCCAGAGGCTGACTTTCGTGTCGGCCACTTCGAAATGAATGACCGGCGGAAGATTGAGCTTCGCCAGGTATTCGGCGATTTTCATGGAGGGTCCGCCCTCGGAATCCCCGTTGCCCCTGGATCGATACACGTCCCGCAGCATGGAGATGGCAACCAGCGATAGAATGCAGGCAAACACCAGGCTGATATAGAGATTTGCCCCGGCCCCGGCCGGAGCCCCATGCCCGCCGCCGCCCTTGAACAGGGAACTGTTGATAAATACAGCGATCTGGATTCCGGCAATGGCGGTAGCCAGCATGTAGGCCGCCAGCTTTTTGTCTACATTCCCGGCCGCGGCGTGCTTCCTGGAGCCGACCATCGCCTTTCCGAATTTGTGGGTGATGTTGCTGGCCACGGAAATCACGCCGCTGACCCCCAGGTTCATCATCCCAGGGGTCATGAAAAAGGCGCCGCCGCTTCCGATGAATCCGCTCAGGATGCCGCCGATAAAGCCCAGCAGCACCACCTGCAGCGCCGTGGCCAGGTTGATGTCGATGTAATGGATCGTCAATAGCTCGTGCATGGTTCCTCCCGGCCTTTCGTTTCAGAGAATCAGTCCACGTTGATTATTTTCAGGGCCAGCTCCGCTATGGTGCCGTATATATAGGCGATAAAGGGGATGAACAAAACGATGGCCACCGAAGAGAGCCATTTGACGTGCTGGTGAAGCGGGCCGCTGAGAAAATTCAACACCGGCGTCTGATGGGTAAAGACGAGGCCGTAAATCATGGCCATCAGAACCGCAAACCCGGCCAGGGTCAGCGCCTGTCGTTTGCCGAACAAAAACCGTGACTTGAGTTCATCACCGGTGATCACCGGCGCCTTGAGCCGGTCCCTGATGCTCATGGCAAGCTCCCGGGTTCTGCGGGTTCGGGTCGAATGCCCCTTGGAAAGGAACATGTCGCCGATGACAACCAGCGAGTAGCGGCCGCTTCGCTGGACCCGGTCCAGGATCTTGTCGTATCCGCCGCAGACGGTCTGGCGGCCCCCGTAGCGGCCCAGCTCGACCAGTTTCTCCTGGGTTCGGGACAGGCCGCCGTCGTCTTGGACAGTTACCGGATCGTCCTCTTCTACCCCCCCGTCGTCAGGCATCGCACACTGCCTTCGACCGAAGGAGGCGGCCGAATCCGGATCGACGCCGGCCGTCTCGGCACGGCCTTCGCCGGAAGGGATCAGGCGCATCAACTCCACCGCCGCCCCCCACCTCTGGGCAAGCCGTAAAATCGGGCTGAAATTTTCCGACTGGGGGCCGAAGCGTTCCTGCACCCATAAAATGTTGGTCTCGGCCATGGTGCACTGGATTTCACGGCAACCGGGCAGCCCTTCCAGCACTTGCGGGATGTACTGGCTTACCCGGCTCTGCTGGGGCGGGTAGGTCACTGTCAGCACGCCGCCTTCGGATTGGACCAGCAAATCCGCCCCATGGGTATGCTCGTCTTGGTTTAATTTCAGTTTCGCCTGGGCCGCCAGGTATTGGTCTTCGAGCAGCTTCCGACTGGCCGGAGTCGGCTGGAAATCGGGCAGCTCGGCCATCTCGCAGAGAATGCCGGCGGCATTGGAAAGGCCCAGGGTTTCCAGATTGAAAAATGTATCGAAGCGGCCCGGATCCCTGCCGTCGGTGCCGTGGACGTATCGAATCCACTTTTCCATGTCCTCATCCAGTTGGGAGAGATATGTTTCAGCCCTTTCCGGAGTCAGCCGAAGCGCACGTGCCGCTCTTTCGATTCTGACGTCCTGCGGGGCGGTCAGCCCCACCCGAAGACGATGACTCACCCCCGGCAGCAGAAGATGACCGGCCCGGCCGCTGTAGATCAGGTCTCCCTGCCGCGCCTTTTCGCACAGGGCCGCCGTGACAAAAGCGACATAGAGCTCTTTTTCCCGCGCCAGTTTCTCCGAAGGCCGGGGCTTTTTGATGATGGACACCTCCAGCCTTCCGACCCGGATGCCCATCTTCCGTGCCCGATCCAAAAGTTCTTCCCGGTTGACCAGCGGCCAGCCCGTCTTCCGGGAAAGGGCCGATGCGAGTTCGTCTCCACCTCCCTGATACGTGCTTGAAATCATTACAATAGCCATTGCAAACGCGCCCTCCTCCTCACAGATAACGGATGTGGTCCTTTTCACTGACCTGAATGATCTGAGCCGCCACAAACGGTTTGATCTGGAGCGGAAGTCCGTAGCCGTCTCCGGCGTCGGCGCCGAAAACCAGCAGGTCGATCCCCTCCTCCCTGGCGAGTGTGACAATCTCCTCCTTCAACGGCCGGCGGACGATGAGATGGGAAATTTTCAGTCCTGCCTGGCGTGCGGTGTTGATCAAGTCGGGCAGGGCTTCCCCCAGCCAGAAGCCGAGCGCATCTTGGGCGTCCTTTGGGCCGGCTTCCTGGAGGATAAAGACCTGGGCCTGGAGCCGGTCAGCCAGGGACATCGCATAATAGACGCTCTTTAAGTCCCGCTCCCCGGCTCCCACCGGAACCAGGATCTTTTTTTGATACATGGCTTCGTGCCTCCTGCAGCCGGATCTTTCCTGGGGGCAGTCACCAGCAAGGACCGTGCCGAAGCAAATTATCATATACAATATCATAGGGTTATGGTCTTTGAGGGCAATCTGGCAACCATGGAGTTGTTTCAAATAGAAACAAAATTCTTTCCGGCTTCCCGAGAAATAATGAACTTTCTGTATAAAATCGTAGGGATGTGCGATTCGTTTCAGATTGAACCAGTTCGGGGAGATTGGAAGGAACCGCGCCGGCTTTCCGCCGGCAGATGCGGCAAAGGCAGGCGGCGTGGCCCGGGTTCGGGGTGGTTTTAGCGGAAATCCGCTAGCCCGCGGACTATAGCAGGCCGTAGCGTTTCATTTTGCGCCAGAGGGTGGTGCGGGGAATGCCGAGAATTTCCGCGGCAAGGCTTTTTTTGTGGCGGGTCTTTACCAGGGTCTCATGTATGTGCCTTTTTTCCACCTCCGCCAGGGAGAGGCACCCCTGGGCTTCGATGTTGCGGATGGTCAGCTCCCGGAGATCGGAGGGCAAGTCCCGGGGAGAAATCTCTGAATTTTCTGAGAGGGCCACCGCCCTTTCGATGATGTTTTCAAGCTCCCGGACGTTGCCTGGAAAGGGATATTCAAGGAGGGTGTCGAGGACCTCTGCAGAAACGTTTTTCATCTCCTTGCCGAAGGCCAGGCTGTATTTTCTCAGGAAATGACAGATCAGCAGCGGGATGTCATCCTTCCGGTTTCGCAAGGGGGGCAGAATAACCCGCACCACATTGAGCCGGTAGTAGAGGTCTTCCCGGAAGCCGCCGGCACCTGTCAGTTCTTTCAGGTCCTGGTTGCTGGCTGCAATCAGGCGCACATCCACCGGCAGGGGTTTTACCCCTCCCACCCGCAGAAGGGTCTTCTCCTCGACAAAACGCAGGAGCTTGACTTGCATGCTGGGCGGCATTTCGCTGATTTCATCGAGGAAGATGGTTCCCGTGTGGGCGGCCTCCAGCAGGCCGATTTTCGTTTCCGTGGCGCCGGTGAAGGCGCCCTTTTCGTGGCCGAACAGCTCATTGGTGATCAATTCCTCGCTGAAACCACCGCAGTTGAAAGAGACAAACGGTTGGTTGCGTCTCGGGCTGCGCTGGTGCAAGGCCCGGGCCACCATTTCCTTTCCTGTGCCGCTTTCGCCCTGGATCAGCACCGTGCAGTCCAGGGGGGCAACCTTGTCAATCAGCCCGAAGACTTCGATCATGGCCTTGCTGTTTCCGATGAAGTCCGCCGGCCGGTTCTGGGAGAAGAGGGCTTCGGTGAGCGCCTCCTTTTCCCGGACGAGGGTCACCTTGTCCAGGGCGCGCCTGACCAGGAGCCGCAGGTCGTTCATCTTGACGGGCTTGGTGACGTAATGAAAGGCCCCGGCCCGGATCGCATCAATGGCCGAATCCACCGATCCGTAGGCGGTGATCAAAATGACTTCCGTTCGGGGGTGGCGCCCGCGGACCGCATCGAGCACTTCCAGCCCGCCGATGCCGGGCAGGCGCACATCGCAAAGAATCAAATCGAACTCGATTTTTTCCAAGCGCTGAAGCGCCGCTTCCCCGTCGAAAAAAACCTCTACATCGTAAGGCTCCCTGGACAGCCCTCGCTTGATTTCACGCCCGACGATCGGTTCGTCGTCGATCACCGCAATCTTAAATCGATCCAACAGGCCACCCTCCTTACACGCCGACATCGAGCAGCGGCAAAAAGATGGAAAACCGGGTGCCCTGACCCGGCAGGCTCTCGACTTCCATGCGGCCGCCGTTGGTCTTGACGATATTGTAGCTCACCGACAGGCCCAGGCCGGTGCCGACCCCCTCTTTTTTCGTGGTAAAAAAGGGGTCAAAAATCTGGCCGACATTCTCCGGAGCAATGCCCGGCCCGCTGTCGATGACATCGATCCGGGCCTCGACGGAGCCGTCGCCCATACCGATCTTCACCGCTAAGGTGCCGCCGTTTTCCATGGCCTGGATGCTGTTCATGAACAGATTGAACAGCACCTGCTGCAGCCCGCCTTTGTCCAGGTGCGCCCGGATAGACTCGGATTCCGAATGACGGGAAAACTTGACATTGTGCAGATTCATTTCATTTCGAAGCAGCCGGGCGGTCTTGTCGACGATTTCCACCAGGTTCACCTCCTCGCCCCGGGGATGGCTGGCCCGGGAGAATTCGAGAAGGTTTTTGACGATTTCCGAGGTCCGGTCTGCTTGATCCATGGCTTCCTCATAGAGCTTGCGCCTCTGCTCGGGGTCCATGGCGTCTGCGTCTTCGATGAGCGATTCTAGAATCAGGGAAAGGTTGTTGACCGGGTTGTTGATTTCATGGGCGATCCCTGCCGTCAGGGTTCCGATGGAGGCGATTTTGCGAGACTGGACCAGCTGCTCCTGCCGCTTTTCCAGTTCGGCCATCATCCGGTTGATGGCCGACACCAGATGGTGGATTTCATTTTCGGTGTCCCCGTAAGGGGTGATCCGCTGGAAGGCCCCCCGGGCCACGGCTTCCGACTCCCGGGTAATCCGAGCCAGGGGGCGAATCACCCGCTCGCCGATGAAAAAAACCACGAAACTGAGCAGAATCACGAGCACCAGCAGGCTGATCAGGGGCAAAGGGATCATTTTACGCAAAAGTCCGTCGATGGCACGGCGTTCCGCGGCCACCAATTGGTCGGCCAGAATGAGCAGGTTCTGTCCGATCCCGCGGATTTCGGCCTCCAACTCCTGGCAACGGCCTGAATCACAAGGCGTCTGGTGAAGCGTGGCCATGAGCTTTGCATAATCGTCTACATCCCTGAGAAACTTGCTGCTGTTTTCTTTGCCGAGGGCCTCGACGAAGCTCTTGTGCTCTCTTTGCAGGGTCAGCGCGAGCTGGTTGGTGTAAGTGACATTTTCTTCGTAATTGAAGGGCTGTCGGTAGAGAAAATAGTTTTTTTCATAGCGCCGCATCTCCAAAATGGTGCTGTTGAGTTCTCCAGCCAGTTCGAAGAGCTGAAGGGAGCGCGACAAATGCTGGAAACTGCGGTAATTAACGGCAATGATCACGGCCATGAAGGCAAAACAGACCAGGAACGCCATGACGATCTGAAACCGGATGGTCTTCGGTATGAGGTTCATGTCAACGCATTAGCAGGCGGGCTGCAAAGGATCAAGGCGGGAATTTACCTGCGGCCGTGCCTCCGGTTCCAATCGGGACAGACCGATTCTTGTTCCGCCATCGAATTTTCAGTGCCTGCGCCCCCGCGCTTGACAGCAGCGGACTGTTTGGGTTATCTGCCAGCATTTCTATACAAGGAGCCGTCACCATGGGTGTATACCGCAATTGGTTTCTTGCCAGCCGGCCG
>CBFCZJ010000201.1:0-7283 GCA_965602445.1 uncultured Desulfobacterales bacterium
GAAAAAGGAATATTCGGCCTTTTTACGAGACCATCAAGGTTGATTTATGGAGGTCTACGCGTCAGCGAATTCGATAGACTTCCACCTCTTCGGTAATTCCTTTGAAAGCCATGGTGCCCAGCCGCTCCGAGTTCATCTGGGCGTCGAGCATCAGGACGGTATCGGTGGTGGTCAAAATCCGGCCCGATTCGGCCTGTTCGCACAGCCGCCGGGCCAGGTTGACGCTTTTGCCGATCACGGTGTAGTCCGAGCGGCTTTCCGAGCCGATGTGGCCGAAGTACGCCTCGCCGGTGTTCAGGCCGATGCCGATCCCCATGTCTTTGAAAAAGGGGGATTTTTCTGAAAATTTTTCCTGCAGCTGCTCGAAGGAATGAATCATCTCGATAGCCGCCTTTGCGCAGCTCTCAGCGGAATTTGCCAGACTGTTTGGCGCCCCGAAAAAGGCCATCACCTCGTCGCCGATGAATTTGTCCGTATTGCCATGGTGTTTGGCCACCGCCTCGTTCATCGCGCTGTAAAAATCATCCAGAAAATCGATGACGTCTTCCAGGGCCGCTTCGTTGACCATGCTGCTGAACCCCCGGATGTCCGCAAACAAAATGCTGATCCGCACCTTTTCTCTGGGATGGGGAGCTTTCCCGTCATTTGCCAGCGCCTTGACCATCTCCCGGATGACCGCCGGCGGGTGGAGTCTTTCGGCAACTGTCTGGATCTGCAGCCGTTTGATCTTTTCTCTCATCAACAGCGCGTTGTTGATGGCCACCGCCGCGTTGTTGGCAAAAATGGAGATCAGCCGCAGATCGGATTCGGAAAAAAACCGGCTGGAATCGAGCAGGTTCACGTTCAGAACACCGATACACCGGCTGCCGATTTTCAACGGCACGCAGAGCGCCGAACTGATCTTCTTTTCCTTGACCTGCAGGCCGGGAAAGTCGGCCGGATTCACTTTCCCCTGCAGCAGGAGGGGCTCGCCGCTCTTGACCACCTGGCCGGCGATGCTGTGCCCGATCGGGACCAGGGCGTCCTTTGCCAGTTCGGCCCTTTCCCCGGTGGAAACCATGGTTTTCAGCGTCTGGTTCCGCTTGTCGAGCATCATGATCGACGAGTGGTCCGCATGAAAACAGGCGAGCATCTCCCGGGTCACGGTGTTTAAAATGTCGAACAGCCGGTCCTGGGAATTGATGCGGTAGCTGACGTCGAACAGGGCGCTGAGGGTTTTCAGGTCTTGGCTCAGGCGGAGTCCGGACTCCTTTTGATCGACCAGGTCCCGCGTCAATCGGGCCAGCCTCCGATGGTGAACGATCATGTAGGCGCAAAAAAGAAGAATCAGGGTGGCCAGGAAGATGAAAAACTTGAAGTGGGCTGCAGAGAAGACGTCGAACCCGCCGTTGTCCAAGGCCTTGAATACCTGGGGATAGATCAGGGAAAGCGTCAGGTACAGGATCACCACCACGGCCAGCAGCACTAGCTGCAATACCCGTTTTTCGATTTTTTGAATCTGCGGCTCTGCTGCTAAATCGGCCATTGAACTCCTCTTTGTGTTTAGGCGATGACTTTCTTCAAATCGATCCCGTACTTGCGCATTCGGTTCCACACCGTGACCCGGTTGATCCCCAGAAGCTTTGCCGCCTGGGTCTGGTTTCCACCGGTGGCCGCCAGCGCATCGATCAGGGCCTGCTTTTCCTGGCCGTCTCCGCCGGCAGAAGCAAAGGCCCCGGTGGACGGTTGAGATTTGCCCCGGATCTGACGGGGCAGGTGCTCCGGTTGGATGGTGCCCTCCTCGGTCAGCACGAAGGCGTATTCCATGGCGCTTTTGAGCTCCCGGATGTTTCCGGGCCAGTCGTATTCCACAAAAAGGGTCATCGCCTCCGCCGCCAGGCCTCCGATCGGCTTGCCGGTCCTTTTCTTTAGGCGCTCCAGGAAGACGGATACCAGCAGGGGGATATCGTCTTTCCGCTCCCGCAAGGGGGGGAGGTGGATCGGTATGACATTGATGCGAAAAAAGAAATCCTCCCGGAACTGCTCCCGCCGGATCATTTCTTCCAGGTTCTTGTTGGTGGCCGTGATGATTCGAACGTTCACCGACACCGGCTCCTGCTCCCCCACCCGTTCAAAGGCCTTGGTTTCCAGCACCCGCAAAAGCTTGACCTGGATGGACAGCGGTACGTCGCCGATTTCGTCCAGGAAGATGTCCCCGCCGTGGGCCGCCTCAAACCGCCCGAGCCGGTGGCGGTAGGCGCCGGTAAAGGCTCCCTTGATGTGGCCGAACAGCTCGCTTTCCAGCAAAGATTCATTGAGCGCGGCGCAGTTGAGCATGACGAAGGGACTGTTTTTTCTGGGGCTCAGTTCATGAACGGCCCGGGCCACCAGTTCTTTGCCGGTGCCGCTTTCTCCGTAGATGATGACCGGCGCATCGCTCCGTGCCGCCTTCCGAACGATGTCAAAAACCCGCTGCATCGGGACCGATTCGCCGATCATTCCCTTCAAGCCCGCCTCTTCGTCCAGCTGCCGGGAAAGCTGGTTCACCTTGCGGTCCAGGGCGTCGAGCTCGGACAGATCGGTGAAGGTTTCCACGGCCCCGGCGGGCCGGCCGGCCTCATCTTTTAAAAGGGCCGCTTTCTTCAATACGGACAGCAAGCCCCCGTCCTTTTTCCGGATGCCGCACCGGCAGTTGATGTCCCCCCGATTTTCAAACAAGGTGCACCAGAAGTGCCCGCCCTGGCGGAGGGTCCCCTCGCAGGCGTCGCAGCCAAGAAGCGTGCAGGGCCGCCCGATGATCTCATCGGCACGATAGCCGGTCATCCGTTCGAAGGCACTGTTGACCATGACAATGGTCCCGTCGGGCCCGATGACCATGAGCCCTTCATTCATGGTGTTGACGATCCGCTTCCACTGCCGGTTGATTTCCTGTTCTTTCATAGTTTCAGGATTTGGATTTGCGGAGTTGTATGGTTGCCGAGTTCAAAGGGTCAAAGCACGTGGTTTCCCGGAAAGGCTGGGAGGCTGGGAGGCTGGAAGGCTGGGAAGCTTGAATGCAAAAACAAAAAATCATACGCTGCTTTGGAGCATTTGGGTGTTTTTGTTTCTTAGCCTCCCGGCATCCTGGCCTTCCAGCGTCCCAGCGGCGCAGCGCGCCGATTGTTTAAACAGTCTTCAACAACTGTTTAAATACTTCTACCACGCCGTTTTCGCCTCCGTCAATGTTCAAAGAATTTGTCTAATGATTTCGTACTATTGATTGTCCGTTCAAACCGGCACGGGCTTTGCTGGGCAAATTCGGACTCCATGAGGATGGCTTCTGATCGGTCCGTGAAAGGTCACCGGCGGGAGGCATTCGGGGGCTTGGCCGGCAGGACAACCCCGGGCAAGCAAAGCAAAGGAAGCGGTCATGTCGGCAACTGTTGAACTGAACTTGATCGGTGTGATTTCGCCGTTTTGTCTGCTGGGACTGGTCCAAGGCCGGAGATAAAAGCCGGAAGGCAAAAAAAGACAAATACGGCATGGGCGGCTGCGACTGGGTGGAGACCTGGATGTACCGGCGCCCGGACCACGAGGTGATGCCGGCCGAAAGCGCACTGTCCTGCGTCCGGTGCCACGACAGCCTGAAAGGCGAGCGCACCTGCGACCGCTGCCATCAGGACAGCCGGGAAGTCGATTTCAAGACATTTGCCCGGCTGTGTTTGAGAAGTATGGGATGTAACCCAAAATCCGCAACCGGTTCTATAATGATTGCAGGCCCGAGGGCTTGAAAAAGGGGTGGACATCAACGCTGTTTGACAGTATACAACCGGAGAAATTTTATGAACGAAATCATTGCCTTTCTGCTGTTTATCGGGATCTGGATTCTGCTGCAAGCCGTCATCTTGCCAAGACTGGGCGTCTCCACCTGAGTGCGGGACGCTTGTCAGGTGACAAGAAAAAAAGAAAGCCATGGCGCAAAACAGGAAGCCGGAGATCAAGAAAGACGAGGACTACGAACTGGTCCAGGCGATTAACGCCGGAAGAGCCGACCGGTTCGAGGAGCTGATCAACCGCTACGAGCAGAAAATCTACAATTTCAGCCTCCGCATGTGCAACGACGTCCAGGATGCGGAGGACATGGTTCAGGAGACGTTTTTAAACGTCTTCAAGTACCTGGAAAGCTTCCGGTACGAAACCAAGCTCAAGAACTGGATCTACCGCATCGCCGCCAGCGCCTGCATCAAGCGGCGGAGAAAATCGAAATACGCGCCGGAAAGAGAGCTCTCCTTGGATGACTTCATGCCCGGCGAAGGAGAGGCGGTGCCCAGAGAGATCCCGGACTGGGCCAATGTCCCGCTGGACCGGCTGCTGGACGAAGAGCTGGCCAGCATCGTAAAGGCCGGCATCGACTCGCTTCCGGACAAGTACCGGATGATTCTCATGCTCAGGGACATCGAAGGATTTTCCACGGCAGAGGCGGCGCAGATACTGGATCTGACTGAATCCAACGTGAAGGTCCGGCTTCACCGGGCCCGGCTTTACCTCAGAGACCGGCTGAAAGACTATTTCGCCCATGACCGAATCGAATCACCATCATGAGAAATGCCGCGAGCTGTTCGAACGGCTTTCGGAGTATCTGGACCGGGAGCTGGACGAGGAGACCTGCAGCGAAATCGAAGCCCATATCGGCCGCTGCGAGCCGTGCAAGGTCTGCACGGAAACGTTGAAAAGAACCGTGGATGTCTGCCGGAACCTGAAGCAGGAGCAGGTCCCCCCCGATTTTTCCCGGCACCTGAGGCAGCTGATCGGGCAGCTCGCCGAAGGCGGGAAGTAAGGTTGATTGGTTGATGCGTTGATTGGTTGATTCGTAAAAACTGCAAAAAGCCATCAGACAAAGGTTTTACCCATTCGACCATTCAACTATTTGACAAATCAACCGCTCTTCCCTACTTGACCAATCAACCAATCGACCATTCAGCCAATCAACCATTTTCACTTCACCACCCCCCACTCCACCAGCCGACCATAAGCGTACTGGGCCTGGTCGCCTTCCCGGGTCATCTGCAGGTAGCGATAGTAGGTGCGGGCGGCGTCCTGCCGGCGGCCCATTCCCTCCAAGGAAAGCCCCTGGTAAAACGCCGCATTCGGATTGCCGGGCAGCAGTTTTTCGTACCGGGCAAAATCGGCCTGGGCCGCATCGTAGTCTTTTTGCTGCAGGGAGGCAAAACCGCTCAGGTAATGGCCCTGGGCCTCGTCCGGGTAGACCGCCTTGGCTTTTTCCGCGTACCGGTCCGCCGCCTCCGGGTTTTTGAGGGCGAGCTGGACTTTGGACATCATCACAAGGCCCGCATAGTCGTCCGGGGCTTCTTTCAGGGCGCTTTCCAGCAGGGTCTCGGCTTCGCTGTAATTTTTCTTCGCCATGGCGGTCTCGGCCTTCTGCATGTTTTCGATGGCGCCGGCCTTGGCCCGAAGCCGGGAGATGCGGTCCATGTACCGCTCCCGGTACAGGGGGTTGTTCTTTGCCCCGGGGTAGCCGGCCGCCTGGGCCACGGCGGTATCGTAGCGCTCCTGGCTCATGGGATGGGTGGCAAACATCAATTCAAATGCTGAAGCATCGCGATGACTCATGGAATTGAGCATTTCCATGAGGCCGACAAAGCCCTCGGGGTTGTACCCCGCAGAGGCCATGTATCGCATGCCCAGATCGTCTGCCTCCCGCTCGTTTTCCCGGCTGTAGGAAGCCAGCAGCGCGCCGGCGCCGACCATGCCCAGGCTCGAGGCCAGGGTGCCGTATATCTGTCCCTGGCTTCCGGCGTAGGCGGCAAGGCCGCCCACGATGACCTGAGTGATCGTTCCCTTGGTCATCTGCTGGGCGGTGTGGCGTGCATTGACGTGGCCCAGCTCGTGGCCGAGCAGCGAAGCCAGCTCGGCCTCGTTGTCGAGCTTGAGCAGAATCCCCCGGGTGGCGGCGATGCTTCCGCCGGGAAACGCGTATGCGTTGACGTAGGTGGCGTTGACCACCCGGAAGGAATAAGGCATGTCCGGCCGGTGGGTGTTGAGCGCGATCCGCTTTCCGGTTTCGTCGATGTAGGCATTCAGTTTCCGATCCTGAACCGTTCCGTAGTCGGCGGAAAACTGCTGGGGCGAGTGCTGACGGTCCAGCGCGATTTCCTCCTGTCGGGACATGAGCATCAACTGGCTCTGGCCGGTGACCGGGTTGGTCGCACAGCCGACCATGACCCCGGCTGCGGCCAGGGCGCCGGTCGCGATGAACTCCCTGCGGGTCCATTGTCGTCTTTCCCATCGCTGGGTCATCGATCTCCTCCTCGATAAACAGAATTTCAACGCACGCAGCATATTGGAGCCGGAAAGCCGCTGTCAACCGCGGTCGGCCGCGGACTCAGGGAGAGCCTGGTGAGTCGGGCCGGATCAGCTTAAAGGGGAGTTTCAGGGTCCGTTCGGTAATGCCGATCAGCCCCTTTCCCACTTCGTTGGGTGACATGTAACTCGTTTGCGGTTGGTCCAGCGTCCCGCGGACCCGAACCGGAATCGAAACCAGGGTTCCTTGAAGAATGTCGCTCACCAAGGGAATCTTGCCGACGATCCGGTCCACGGTCTTGAGCGGTGCCACCAACACGGTCAGGTCCAACGCCCTGTCGACAAGATCGACACTCCCCTGGGCGGTCAGGGTAAGATTTTTCCCGTCCACCACCATTTCGCGGATATGGAGCGTTCCCGCCTCGATGTCGGCCCGGCTCTTGATCGAATTGTACCGGAATCCGCTCTGGCTGAAATCGGGCATGGAACCGGCAAAGACCTCCGTTACATTGACCAGGGCCAGCACCCGGCGCAGTACATTGAATCCGATACTTTCCCGAATCTGGCCCTCTTGGGAGCTGAAATTCAGCCCCCCTTGCAGGGTGGACACAATCGTTTCGGGCTTTCCTTCGCCGGCGACGGTTCCGTGAAGGGAGAACCGGCCGTCGGCGCGGTGGCCCTCGCCGAAGAGGCAGGCGCCCGTTTCCGCGAGCTGGCCTCCCGCCACCGCAGGCCGGACCTCCAGGGCCAAGGACCCGGGCGCATAGCGATAACGGACAGCGGCAGGAACCGCGATACCGCACAGGGCCGCCTTCTGTAATTCCACCTCCAGTCGGTCTGCGTAAAACACCGCCTTGCCTGAAACCTCGTCCAACCGGTACCGGTCGAAGAGAATCTTTTCGGCGTCGATGGCCAAGATCCCGGTGATCGGCAGGAAGAACCGCTTTGGCTCCTCTTCCTGCGCCTCTGGCCCGGTTGCAAATGCCTCCTGGAGTCGGTTCAGA
>CBFCZJ010000202.1:0-7135 GCA_965602445.1 uncultured Desulfobacterales bacterium
GATTTCCCTCCTGCTGTTGAAATTGAATTGCCGGCGCCCGTTTCCCGGCAGATGTCCTGTTGAAGGCCACCCTAGCAGGACGGTGTGACAGATCCGGTCACAAAAACAAAAAAAATGCCCCAACGGCCCAAAAAACGGACCGTAGGGGCATTTTTTTTGTATGGATAAACCCTTTAATGAAAAAAACGGCTAAAGGTCTCTGCCCAGGAAGCTTTTGAAACGAGCAGTCATCCGAAGAAGACTCAAAAAAATCAGCGGCTGCGGTATTCCGCAGCCGCCGATGAAGAAAAAAGCAATAGCCTATTCGGTGACGTACTTGAAGGAGAGCTTGACGCGGGACCGAAAGGCAGCCACTTTCCCTCCTTCTATTTTCATGTCGAGCTTGGTGATCTCGGCAATCCGCAGATCGCGGAGGCTTTTTCCGGCAGTTTCCACGGCCTTTCTCGCTGCATCCTCCCAGGAATCAGGACTGGAGCCGACTAGATCGATGATCTTGTAAACGCTTTCTGCCATAGTGTCCTCCTTTCATTGGCGGTAAGGATGGAATCCGGATGGTTTCAGGCAAGCACTTGACAGTGCCTGGCAGCCTGAAACGATTCTCGGAGATGGACAGGGGGATGTCAAGCAAAAGTTTTGCAGTACTTACCCGCCCCAAGATCCGGAAGACGGTGAAGCATCTCTATATACGGTCGGCTGATTTTCCCGGATGTAGGTTCGAATCCCGCGCACGATGCCCCGGCAAAGCGCTTCCTGGTATTCGGGGCTGACCAGCCGCTTGCACTCCCGGGCGTTGCTGATAAATGAGGTCTCCACTAAAATGGCGGGCATCTGCGCCCCCAAAAGGACGTAAAAGGGCGCCTGCTTTACCCCTTTGTCCCGAACGTGGCTGTATCGACCTTTCAGATTTCCGAAAAGCTCCTTCTGGACATGGGAGGCGAGCCGGCTCGACTCGTTGATCTTTGCATTTTGCATCAGGTCCAGGAGAATGGTCTGCAGGTCGCTGATGTTCTTTTCCGAAGTGGCGTTCTCCGTTGCCGCCACCATGATCGCCTCGTTGTCGGTGGCAAGGTTCAGAAAATAAGTTTCGATACCGTATGCCCGCCGATCCCGATGGGAATTGGTGTGGATGGATATGAACAGGTCGGCGTTCTGGGTGTTGGCAAAGGCGGTGCGCTCTTCCAGCGTCAGGTACCGGTCGTCGGTCCGGGTCAGGATCACCTCAAGACCGAGCTCCTGGCGAATCTGCTTTTCCAGACGGCGGGCGATGTCCATCACCACATGTTTTTCATGCACCCCCTTGAGATAGCCGGGCGCTCCGTAGTCCCTTCCGCCGTGTCCCGGATCGATGACCACCCGCCTCACGCCCAAGACAAGCTGTTTGGCCAGCGCGTTGGACGGAATTGTTTTCCCTGACGCCGATGCCGCCGGCGCGTCGGCTGCCGCCGCCGCCGCCTCTCCCCAGACGTCGATCACGATTCGAAAGGGATTTTTCAAAGAAAAGATCTTGTAGCGATCAAAGGATTTGATGTCGATGACGACGCGGACCGTATCGGGTGTATACTGGCCGGCCCGAACGTCGCTGAGCAGGTTGTCGTTGATGGGAACGATTTTGTCCAGATCCTTGTCCATGGCCGCTCCGGCCAAATCCACGAACAACCGCGGCGGTTTTCCGATGGAGGGATCCTTCTTGAGAAGCCGATGCGTGAAGTCGGTTTCGCCGCCGGCATCGACCACCACCCGGGTATAGCTCGGATTGGACCAGTGCCGAAGACCGCTCACCGTGATGCGACCGTTGCCTGACGGGGCGGAATCACGGTCAGGCGAGGTTTCCACCGTTTTGTCCTTTCCGGTTTCCGATGTCCGGGAGGCAATCAACGCTTCTACCGGATCCGCGCCGCTGCGGACCCTTTCGGCTCCGCCGTCGGCCATTTCCTCGATCTCGGCCTTGGCCCGGGGATGATATCGGCTCTGCGGGTAGTCGTCGACAATCCGGCGAAATCGAACCAGCGCCTCTTTCTGGTCCGCCTCCCGATAAGAATGCCGGTGAAGGCCTCGGTAGAGCCTGCCGGCCATGTATAGACCGGCGGCCGCCCACGGGCCTTGGGGATCGCTTGTGTAGACGCTCTCGTATCCTTCGATACAGCGCATCCAACGGTCCCGATACTTCTGATACCGCTCGTTTTGTCTCAATTCGCGATAGCAGGCGTCGGCCTGAAAGTAGCGCGCTTTTGGGGATTCACCGCCTGAATCTGCTTTCTGCGGTTTTGGGGATGCTTTCCGCTCCGGTTCGGCCCGGGACGCCACTGAAGCGCCTATTTCTTTCAGGAGCGATTCCGCCTTCGGCCGATAGGCGCTTTGGGGAAACCGTTTGCCGATTCGCTGGAGGACGTCGACGGCCTCCTTGAGGTCCGAAGCCAGATAGGAGCGCTGATAAAGCTCCGAATAAAGCGTGCCGGCCATGAAAAGGCCGGCCGGAGCCCAGGCGCCGTCAGGATCGGCCCGGTAGACGGACTCGAATTTGCGGATGCAGGAAAGCCAGTTGTGCCGGTACTTCATCTTTGCCGGATCCTGTTTCAGGTTCCGGTAGCAGGCCTCGGCACGGAAATAAGTGTGCCTTGGATTGGCGGACGCCGCTTCAGCGGGCAGACAGCACCCAATCGCCGATAGCAGGACAAGAAAAGCAGCGGACAAAATATATGTTCTCGTGCGGAGATTTACCACAGGAGATTCACCACACCGTCATTCATAGAGAAAACCGGCCCTTATATATCACACCCACCCAAAGCCGTCCAGCCTTTTGGCACCGGGCGCCGCGCCGGGATCCTGTTGTCGCTTCAAGTCATCACACCAGGCTTTTCAAGTCATAGCCTCACAGAGCGAGGCTATGACTTGAGCACCTGCTGCAGCTCGCTGAGCCAGTTGAGGGCTTGAAGCGGCGTCATTTGGGAAAGGTCGGCCTTTTTCAGGCGTGACAAGACTTGCTGCTGGGGCCGCCCGAAAAGATCGAGCTGCACCGGTCCCTGCCCTGCATCCGGCGGCGGCGCAGTCGTGGATGCTTCGGCCGCATCGCAGGGCGCCTCCCCGTTTTCAATCCGAAAAAGGATTTGTTTCGCCCTTCTCACCACGGATTCCGGCACGCCGGCCAGCCGGGCGACCTGGATCCCGTAACTGCGGTTGGTCCCGCCTTCGACAAGCTTCCGCAAAAAGATAATTTCGTCGCTCCATTCCTTGACGGCGATGTTGTAATTCTTGACCCGGCCAAAACGTTCTTCCAGTGCCGTGAGCTCGTGGTAATGGGTGGCAAAAAGGGTTTTTACTCCTTTTCCCCTCAGACCGTGAAGATGCTCCGCCACCGCCCAGGCAATGGAAAGACCGTCGTAGGTGCTCGTCCCCCGGCCGATCTCATCCAGGATGACCAGGCTCTTTTCCGTGGCATTGTTCAAGATGTTGGCGGTCTCTTCCATCTCCACCATGAACGTACTCTGGCCCTGGGAAAGATTGTCCAGGGCCCCGACCCGGGTGAATATCCTGTCGGTGATGCAGATCGAAGCCGTCGAAGCCGGCACGAAAGAGCCCATGTGGGCCATGAGCACCAGAAGCGCCACCTGCCGGAGAACCGTCGATTTGCCGGCCATATTCGGTCCGGTGATGATCAGCACCTGGTTTTCCTCGTTGTCGAGCCGGAGAGTGTTGGGAACGAAGCGCTCTGCCGTGAGCATCTTTTCCACGACCGGGTGGCGCCCTTCTTCGATGTGGATCACCCCTTCTTCGTTGATTTGCGGACGGTTGTAATCCTCTTGGTCTGCGATTTCCGCCAGGTTCAGAAGAGCGTCGGTTCGGCCCAGGAATTCAGCCGCGGACTGGATCACGGGGTGCCTGCGCATCACCGCCTCACGGATTTCACAAAAAATCTCGTATTCCAGGGCACATCGCCTTTCTTCGGCGCCCAGGACCTTTGCCTCGAATTCCTTGAGCTCGTCGGTGATGTAGCGCTCTGCGTTGACCAGGGTCTGCTTGCGAACGTAATCTTCGGGAACCCGGTCCCCCTGGCTTTTGGGAACCTCGATATAGTAGCCGAAGACCTTGTTGTAGCGGACTTTTAATGACCCGATGCCGGTGGCCTCCCGCTGCCGGGCTTCCAGGTTGGCCAGCCATCCTTTTCCGTCTCGACTGATTCCGATCAGCTCGTCGAGCTCCTGTCGGAAGCCGTTTCGAATCAGGCCGCCCTCGTTGACCGTGGGCGGAGCATCCTCCCGAATGGCCTGTTCGATCAGCTCGGCGGCCTCGTAGAGAAAAGTCGGCTCCTCCCCCCATTGAAACAGCGGAGAATTCAATCCGGACAGCCCTTCGATCACATCCGGCAGCGACTGGATGGATCGTTTCAGCGCAACCAGGTCCCGGGCGTTTCCGTGTCCCATGCTGATCTTGCTGCCGAGCCGCTCCAGATCGTAGACCGACTGAAGGGTTTCCCTGAGCGGCCGCCTCACCGACGCGGCTTCTTTGGCCTCCTGCACCGCATCGAGCCGATCCAGTATCCGCGCAGGTTCCAGCAGCGGATAGCGGATCCAGTGCCTGAGCATGCGCGCACCCATTGCCGTAACGGTCCGGTCGAGAACTTCGATGAAGGTTCCTTTGCGCCCTCCGGACTGGATGCCGGTCATCAACTCGAGATTACGGCAGGAAAGCTCGTCAACCTGCAAAAAGCCGTCCAGGGAATAGGTCTCCACTGCCCGAATATGTTCAACCTTCTGCTTTTGCGTCTCCCGCACGTAGCGCAGCAGTGCCCCGGCGGCTGCGACGCCGGCCTTGAGGTCTTCGCAGCCGAACCCCTGGAGGCTGCGGGTGCCAAGCTGTTCGATCAAGAGCCGATAGGCGGCAGCCGGCTCAAAGGCCCGGTCTTCCAGATAGGTGTGGGACCCGTCGCGGAACAGCTCGACAAAGCGCTTCATTCCTTCATCGGCTTCGGCCGATGCCGGCAGCACCACTTCACTCGGCCCCACACGAAGCGCCTCGTCTGCGACCACGGCTGAATTGCCGGACTCTGTGAGCCGAAACGTTCCAGTGGAAAGATCGAGGTATGCCAGCCCCAAAGCGTCCCGGTTCCGGGCCAGGGCAAGAACGTAGTTGTTGGAGGCGGCGTCGAGATATTCGTTTTCCAGAATCATGCCCGGTGTGATGACCCTGACCACCTCCCGTTTGACCAGCCCTTTGGCTTCGGCCGGATCTTCCACCTGCTCGCAGATGGCCACCTTGTGCCCCTTTTCCAGCAGCCGGGCAATGTATCCCTGGACCGCCCGAACCGGCACGCCGCACATCGGAATCGGCGCCTTGTCTTTTTTGTTTCGCGACGTCAGGGTGATCTCCAGGGCTTTGGAAGCCACCTGCGCGTCTTCGAAAAACATCTCATAAAAGTCGCCCATACGGTAAAACAGCAGTACGTCGGGATAGGTTTCCTTGATGGCCAGGTACTGTTGAATCATAGGGGTGGCGGTAGACGAGCTCATGGATCGTTTCCCAGGTATGGCAGCAGCGGCGTGTTCAGCAAAACCGCAGCAGCGATTTCACCACGCCGGAGGACTTTCTTGTTTCGCAGCGAATACGGGAAGGTAAAGGCGGCCGAAGCGCTTCTTGATCCGCTCAGGCCCCTTGGAGGGGTTCGGATTCTTCCGAGGGTTCCTGTGCGGCAGCGGGTTCGCTTTGTTTCAGGGTCTCGACCTCGCTCTTTAAAGATGATATCTGATCCATCTGGGTTTCCATGGTGGCGTTCATGTTTCTGACGGCCTTTCTCGCCTTGAACCTCTCCGGCAGTGTCATCACATAAGCGATCAAAAACCCGATCACAAAGAAGGCCAGGATGTAAATCCCGGTGGCAAGCGCCGGCGTTTGGTACGGCTGCAGCACATACAGGTCGATTTTCAGACTCTCTTTGGCAAGGAAATAGCCCTGATTCTGGTAGACCACCAGCGCAACAAACGCGATGACCAAAAGCCACAAAACCACTTTTACCTTTTTCATCGCTGTCTCCTTTGATCGTCAGCCGCCTCAATGTAAGATCCGGACTCAAAGGATCCGGCTTTATGTTAAACCCGGAGGGCGTGAATCTCTATGGTTCCTTCAAATTCGAAATTCGAATACCTACGATTTTCGTCAGCAAAACTCAACCATTTTTTCCCTCCAGCGCCACCAGCTCCAGCCCTCCCCAGAGACCGATCTGATCCGCAACGATGATCATCACCCCCTGGATGCCGGCAATTGCCTTGCCGAATTCGACCGCGTTTCCGATGTCGGACTTGGATCCCACCCGGTTTCCGATCGCCGTTGCCGCCGCATCTGCCAGGGCGCAGGAGCTGGACGTCACGCAGACGGCATCGGCCTTGCCAAAACTCATGGAATGGCCGACGGTGCCAGAGGAGGTGCACACGCCCATCGATTTGCCTGCGGGATCGATGCGAAGACCGATCCGCATGCTCAACGGTGAGCGACCGGCATAGATGCCGACGACCACCGGCGTCTGGGTATGAATGAACACATCGCCCCCGTTTTCCACAATGACCTGCTGGCTGGCCTTGAGCAGTTCGCTTCCCACCTGTTCGGAGATCGCCCCTGCAACGGCAGCCATGGGGCCGACGCCTGCGGCCTGCGCCGCACGGGCCATCTCCCGGACGATGGGAGGCACAGGGCCCTCGGTCTTCCAGGGGGCCAGCACATGCTGAAACTCCGGGTTCAGCCCGATGTAGGCCTCCAGATATCCTCTGCAGCGAAGCAGTGCATCCCGGGCCGTCGACGCCAGATCGCTCTCGGCATGAATCAGCAGATCGGTCTCCTTGACCCTCACCTGAAAGGAGGCCAGCTGGCCGGCGTCGACGCGGTTTCGATAGACTTTTTCTTCGGCTGTATTCATAGACATTCCGGTGTCGTCCCCGCTGCTGGCCGGGGGCTGAATTCCAGATTCAAAAATAAAATCGTGAAACGATTTTATATGACGCGACGATGTCGCTCTGTAACGAATGGCAAAAATTTGCAAACCGTTTGAACATGATTCCAAACTAGCGATCAAATCGCGACAGCGATTTGATCGCTTCAGCACGGCCTGGGATGCGGTCTCAGGTGTTCCGGACACTGTCGGAGAAAATAC
>CBFCZJ010000203.1:0-7122 GCA_965602445.1 uncultured Desulfobacterales bacterium
GAGCTGCTCCTTGTTATAAAATGGCGGAGCCATTTTATTTTTATTTCCATTCTTCGAACTTCACCCAGATCACCGCACCGATTTCCACGTTCTTCTCCTTTCCCTCGAAAGGGATCGTAAAATCGGCTTCGTTCAGGGCGGCAAATCCCCACCAGCCTGCCTTCGGGGCGGCGTAGGTGAACACGCCGTTTGCGTCGGCCTTGACGCTCTGGGTGATCATATACGCGGTGGGGGCGTTGGCCTTTCCATCCGCGTTATAGTACTCCACCTCGACTTCGGCGTAAGGCACCGGCTTTCCATCCAGTTTCACGATTCCTTGAAACACGTTGCCGGCATAGAGGCCGAAGGGTTTGGACAAGGGTACGATTTCCGTCTTGAGTCCCATTTCAGTGTCCCAGCCCTCGTCGTCTCCAAAGGCGGCCACCACTGTCTTGGTCAGGTGAATGATGTACACGTCTTCGGCCGGCTCCCAGTAAGGTTCCGGCTCCAGGTAGAACAGGTAGGCACCGGGCCGTTTGATCCGGTAGTCGGCCTGCCATGCAGCGTGGTCCATAATCTGTGTCTTTTCAAGTGCACCGAGCAGGTCCTGTGGCTTCCCATTGGCTGCAACGCCGAACCGCTTCGGCCTTTCCATGTCCATGCCGATGCCCTCGAAGGGATGGGAAAAGGACACCTGCAGCCGGACGCTGCGGTCGTCTTCCATCATGACCATCGAATCCGACGGGATGACCATCCCGAAATGGGCTGCGGCCGTTGCGCAAAAGATCACCCCCAACATCAACGCCACGCCGAACACCAACGTTTTTTTCATGATCTTTCTCCTTTTGTCCCGCCGTTTGGGTCGGGGCTGAAAACAAAAAAAGCCACGAAGAGCTGCCGCCTTCATGGCGGCCCTGCCTTCGTGGCCTTGGATCTGCAAATGGTTTTGTCTGCGATGAATCGAGCTTCGCGCTCAAGTTGTCCATCGGATATCGAATCCGCTGTCGGCTGTCAATCGGAAACCGAGCCGGTTGCGGCAAAAAGATCCGACAGACCCCCCTCCCGGCGCAAAAGCCGGCGACCCGGTGGTACGACTATCGATCTTATGGTATGAGGATGTGGCTGTAATATGGATATTCACTTTTTTCCGCAAGAGATGCCGGCATGTCGAACCTTCGAATTTTCGGGCTGGTAATAGGGCTGCTGCTGTTGGTGATCACATTTGTTTCCTATCGGGGCCCCCGCTGGAAGCGGTGGAACTTCACCCTGTTTGCGCTGTTTTCCCTCGGACTGATCGCAATTTCCATCGACCCGGACATGTTGAATTTTTTCCGGGACGCGCTTTCTTTGGGCAAGGCCTCCCGGGGCCGGATCATCTCTTTGTTGATCCTGTCCAACATCTTGTGCATTTTTTTCATCTTTCTCAACTTTTCGAAAAATGAAAACCTGCGCCTTCAGTTCGACCGGCTGGTCCGGCATCTCGGCAGCCGCCATCAAATGGAATTGATGTCGGGCCTCCAGCCGGTCATGGTGCTGATCCCGGCCTTCAACGAAGCGGAGAATCTGGCGGAGCTGCTGCCCAAGCTTCCCGATCGAATCGGGGATCTGCCGGTCGGAGCCCTCGTCGTCGACGACGGCAGCGAGGACGACACGGCAGCGGTGGCGGCCGGCTTCGACCGGGTTCGGGTGGTGAAAAACCCGATCAACCGGGGCGGCGGCGCCGCCCTCCGGCTGGGGTACGATCTCCTGAACCACGCCGGCGTCGACGTCTGCATCACCATGGATGCCGACGGTCAGCACCGGCCGGAAGAGATCGAAGCCCTGCTCCTACCCATTCTGGAAGACCGGGCCGATTTTGTCATCGGCTCCCGGGTGAAAGGGGAAAACCGGAGCGTGTCGCCGCTGCGGACCTTGGGCGTATATGTGTTCGGGACCTTGATTTCTCTGCTGATGGGAAAGAAAATCACCGATCCGTCCAGCGGATTTCGGGCCTTTAAAATGGCCGCCGTCGGCGCCGTTGAACTGAACGAAGACCAGTACCACACCAGCGAGTTGATTATCGAAGCCGTCAAAAAGGGGCTGCGGATCGAAGAGTGCCCCGTCACGATCCTGAAAAGGAAGCACGGAAAAAGCAAAAAGGGAAAAGACTGGCTTTACGGCATTCATTTCGCCCGGATCATTTTAAAGACTTGGTGGCGGTAGGCCGAGGCCCACCCGCAGGAGGTCGCCGTTCCGACTCCACCCCGATCCATCGGCGGGAAGTTTAAACTCATATGGCGAAAATCAAACCGAACTTTCTCATCGTGGGGGCCGCCAAATGCGGGACGACCTCCCTGTACCGCTATCTAAACGATCATCCCCAGATTTTCATGCCTGAATGGAAAGAGCTCTCCCTGTTCATCGACGACCCTTTCGGCCCCCTGCACCGGGTTCCTACCGCCTACCGATATTACACGCTTTTTTCGAAGGCAGGCAGCTACCGGGCGCGCGGCGAGGCCTCCACGGCCTACCTGTACAACAAGGCGGCGCCGAAATTGATCCTGCAGGCGCTTGGCCGCATCCGCATCATCATCATCCTGCGCGATCCCGTGGAGATGGCCTACTCCCTCTACCACCACGAATTTCGCAAGGAAGGAGAGACGCTTTCCAACTTTGAAAAGGCCCTTGCCGCCGAGCCGGATCGGTTCAACTGCCCGGCCTTTGCCCGGAGATGCTTCGGGTGGCATGCGAACTATCATTATTTTCTTCGGGGCTTGTATGCGTCCCAGGTCAAAAGATATCTTGATACATTTGGCGCCGAACAGATGCAGATTTTGCTGTTCGAGGACCTGAAAGAGTCGCCGCGTTCCACCGTCCAGGAATTGTACCGATTTCTGGGGGTTTCTGCCGACTTCGTTCCGGCCATGAAAATCTACAACAAGGCCGGCGAGCTGTTGAATATGCCCCGGTTCTGGGCCGATTCCGGACTCTTTTTCAAGACCGCTTCCTACATCGTCAACGGCAACCTGGTCCGGAAAACGCCCCACCTGCTTCGAAACCTGATCCGGAAACGGCCTCCGCGGATGCGACCGGAAACGGCCGAAGCGCTTCGAAGACGATTTCGGCCCGATGTGGAAGCCCTCGAAAGGCTGATTGGAAAGGATCTTTCCCGTTGGAAATAGAGACTCGCGAGCATATCCGACCGATTGGCGAGGATAGAGATGCGATTCAGATATCGGTGGTCGTCCTGTTCTTCCACGGGAGGCCCTGGGTCCGGTCATGCGTCGGGGCTCTCCTGGATCAGTCCATGGACCGGAGCTGCTATGAATTGATCCTCGCCGACAATGGCGGCAGCACACCTTCCCTGGACGCCTATCGCGACGAAGTCAATGTCCGAATCATCCGCTGGAAACAGAATTTAGGTTTTGCCGGCGGCAACAACCGCGCGGTGGAGCGGGCCAAAGGCCGGGTAATTTTTTTGCTCAATCAGGATGTCGTCGCCCACTACCAATGCCTGGAATCCGTCTGGGAGGGATTGAAACGCCACCCGAAGCTGGACGTCGTTTCTGCAAACATGCAGATGACAACCCGGATCGAACACGTCGACCGGGAAAAACCGCCTTCCACCTTGGGGATATACCGGCTGTCTTCTTTTGGCTATGCCGACTATCGAAGCCTTCCCATCCAGCCGGATCCGGTTTCCGTGGATTTCGTTTCCGGAAATGGACTGGGGTTTCGCAAAACCGTTTTGTCGAAGGTCGGTGGATACCTGTTCGACGAAAGGTTGTTCAACTATGCCGAAGACCTGGACCTGTCCCTTCGCCTGGCAGGCAACGGCTGCCCCATGGCGGTTCTCCCGGCGGCGGCGATCTATCATTTCAGGCACGATCCGGACGCCGGCCCCCTTTTACCGCGGCTGAAAAAATTCGTTCACATTTCAGGAAACCGCCTGCTCGTCTATCACCGGCAACTGCCGACGGGATCGTTTCTGAAAAAGTTGCCGCTGCTTCTGGCAGGAATTCCGCTGAAGGTCGGACGCATGGACAAAGAACAGCGATTCCGCGCCGGTCGTTTTCTGGCCGCTGCGCTCCTTGTCCCTCTTGCGGCCCTGGACTTTGTCAAAAAATCGATCCGGCAGCAAAAACGCCCTCCCCGGTTCAATGTTTCGCCGCTCCGCCCCTTTCCGGACCGACGCCCGGAGGCCCGGCAATGAAGAGGCTGTTCAAGCTGCTGGGGCCGGCGCTGTTTATCGTCATCCTGGTCACGGTGATCGATTTTTCCCGCTTGGCCGAGGTCGGAAAATCCCTCCGGCTGGAAATGGTCTTCCTGGCTGTCCTGCTGTTTTTTCCGTTGATGCTGATCCAGACCTTCCGGTGGTGGATCGTCTGCCGGCAGTTGAACATGGCCGTCTCCTTTTCCACCCTGTTCGAGATCTACTATCTTTCCTGGTTTCTCGGCTCGCTTCCCTTGAGCGGCGCCTCGGCCGCCTCCAAGGCACTGTATTTAAAAAGCGAAGGGATCGCCCTGGACCGGTCGGCCGCTTCCGTGGTCATTGACAAGGTACTGGATCTTTTCGGCATCATGGGATTTGCCCTGTTCGGGCTGATGTACCTTCCCCACCGGTATCTGGAAAATCTTCTTTCCGGATGGCTCTATATCGCTGTCGGAGCGATTTTCGTCCTTGCTGCACTGAAAACCCCCCTGGTCAAAAATGCATGGGACCGCACGTCGCGGGTTTTCGTTCGTCGGCTCGGACACATGGCGCCGGATCTGGCTACGGGGGTGTCCGATTTCCGGCAAAACACAGGACCGGGAACCATCATCGCTCACCTGCTGCTGATCCTGGGAATCGGACTTCTTCGAGGGATGATCCTCTATGTGCTGGCCCTTTCTCTGGGGCTGAACGTCTCCTTCTGGCTGATGGTGGCCTGCCGATCCCTGGTCGGTCTGGTGAACATCGTTCCGGTTTCCATCAGCGGTCTGGGAACCCGGGACGCAGTTCTGCTGTTGATTTTACCGCTGTGGGGCATTACAAGTGAGGCCGCCGTTGCCTTGGGATTTTTGGCGTTTCTCTGGACGGTCTTTACCAAACTGACCGGCGTGGTGGTCTGGATCAAACGCTACCACTGAAGGGCGGCTTTTCATCCGTATCCGTGCCTTTTGGAAAATCGATCGACCTTCTATCCGAGCAGACATCCGTTGTGAAACGATGAATCATCCGGCACTGCATATTCCGATTTTGCTGATCATCGGACCTCCGCGATCCGGCACCTCCATTCTGGGTAGAATTCTCGGCACTCACCCGGCCGTTTCCACCTGGGTCGAACCCTACTTTGTCTGGGACCGCTTTTTTCGGGACGCGCCCCACGACGAACGAACGGCAAAGGATGCCAGCACCACTGTCTGCTCCCAGATCCGAAGAGATTTCGAAAACTTCCGTAAGGGAATGGGAGCAGACATCGTTGCGGACAAATCCCCCCGCAACTGCCTGCGGATTCCTTTCACGCAGCAGGTCTTTCCCGAGGCAAGATACCTATTCATATCCCGAGACGGCAGAGACGCCGTTTTGTCCATCCAGACGCAGTGGAAGAGAAAAGAAGCCGTTTTCAGCGGAGAGAGAAACAGACGGCAGCGCAAGCAGCTGAGCACCATACTGGGCAAATGGCTTGCCCGGCGCCCGCTGTGGCGTTTTCGGCTCAGGGCGCTCGGCTTCGAAATCGGCCCCTGGTATTTGCGGGGCCGGAAAGGAATGCTCAACCCGGTTCGCTGGGAAGGACGGTTCGGCTGGGGTCCCCGATTCCAGGGCTGGCAGCAGATGATCGACGAACTGGAGCCGATCCAATTTTATGCGCATCAATGGGCCGCTTGCGCCCGGGAAATGATGCGGGACAATCCTCGGATTCCGGCCGAGCAAAAGTTCGAGATGCGATACGAAGATTTCGTGGACCGTCCGGAAGAAATCCTGCGCCGGCTGCTTGCTTTTTTGGAACTCGAACTTCCCTCAGGATTCATGGCGAACATTCCCCCGATTATGAAAGGCAACTACGGGAAATGGAAATCGGCGTTTTCTTCCCGGGAGCTTTCAACAATCGGCCCGATTCTGGAAGCGCCGTTGATCGAGATGGGCTATGAACACGAGAGCAACTGGTACGCATAGAAAATGGATCGATTCAAAGCCCCAGCGTCGGGAAACGGCATGAACCCCCCGAACCTGTATATCGCGGGGCTTCCCCGCTCCGGCACATCGTCGATGCATACCTACCTGGGCAGGCACCCGGACATCTACATGACGCCGATCAAGGAGCCGAATTTTTTCTGCCGGGATTTTCAGGAGGAAAGCGACGCCTTTCACGGAAAGCCCCTCTATTTTCCTTACCGAAGCCTGGACCGATACATGGACCTGTACCGGGGGTGGTCCGGCGAAACCGTGGCCGGGGAAGCCTCCTGGACCAACCTGTGTTCGAAGACGGCGGCGGCAGGCATCCATGGCCTCAATCCCGAGGCCAAGGTCCTGATCCTGCTCAGAGAGCCGGTTTCGTTCCTCTATTCGTTTCACGCTGCAGCTACCTTTGCCCTGGGTGAGCACATCACTGATTTTGAAGCCGCTTTGGAAGCCGAAGCCCTCCGCAAACAGGGAAGGGAGCTGGATAAACGAGTGATCACCCCCTCCTGGCTGCACTATCGGGAATTTGTCGCCTATGCCGACCATGTCGATCGGTATTTCAAATTGTTTCCCCGGGATCAAATCAAGGTGGTCCTTTTCGACGACCTGGCCGGCAACACGGAACGGGTGTTTTCAGACACCCTTGCGTTTCTGGGCGTCGATGCCGATTTCCGGCCCAATTTCAACGTGGTCAACCCCAACAAGATCCTCAAATGGCCGCGGCTCAAAAGGCTTGTTCTGGACTCGCCTTATTTTCGCAGGGTCCTGCGATGGGCCTTTCGGGACAACGGGTACGCGGCCTTGAAAAATCTATATAAAAACCGGATCGTTTCCTACCGCCCCCGTCCACCGATGCCAGAGGCACTGAAGGACCGCCTGATGCGCGAGTTCTCGGGCGAAGTCGAGCGGATCTCCAGACTGTTGGGCGTTGATCTGGTACGTCGCTGGGGATATGATCAGGTTATAGGATGACCGGCAGCTAAATGCTCGATGGCATAATT
>CBFCZJ010000204.1:0-7100 GCA_965602445.1 uncultured Desulfobacterales bacterium
CCATAGTGCTTTCGGATCCACTGCCGGTATTCTCCTCCCCTGACCCGGTCGACCCAGGTCATGTGGTCCAGGTACCAGGTAATCGTCTTGTCGATGCCGGTTTCAAAGCTCTCTTCCGCAGCCCATCCCAGCTCCGTTTCGATCTTGGCGCAGTCTATGGCATATCTTCGGTCATGGCCGGGGCGGTCCTTGACAAAATCGATCAACGCCCGCCGGGGTCGTCCGGTCGCCGCCGGAAGGATCTTGTCGATCCTGTCGCAGATCGTTTCGACCACCGAAAGGTTTCGCATCTCGCAGCGGCCGCCGATATTGTAGGTTTCCCCGCGCCGGCCGTGCTGCATGACCTTCCAGATCGCCCGGCAGTGGTCTTCCACAAAAAGCCAGTCGCGAATGTTTTGCCCGTCCCCGTATACCGGCAGGGGTTTTTCCTCCAGGGCGTTTAAAATCATCAATGGGAGGAGCTTTTCGGGGAATTGATAAGGGCCGTAGTTGTTGGAGCAGTTGGAGACCGTCACCGGCACCCCGTACGTCCGGTGGTAGGCCCGGACCAGGTGGTCCGAGGATGCTTTCGAGGCGCTGTAGGGACTGCTCGGATCATAGGGCGTCTTTTCCGTGAACGCCGCATCCGCCTCATCCAACGAGCCGTAAACCTCGTCGGTGCTCACATGGTGAAACAGCTCGATCCGCTCCGCAAAGCGGCGGCAGAGCTCCAAGAGCCGAAAGGTGCCGATGATGTTGGTTTGGATGAAGTCCGCCGGACCCAAAATCGACCGATCCACGTGGGATTCGGCGGCAAAATGGCAGACCGAATCGATGCCGAAGCGTTCGAACACCGACGCCATGGCATCGATGTCGCAGATATCGGCCCGGACGAAGCGATACCGGTCTCCGGCCTCTTGCGGGAGGTCGGAAAGATTCTCTGGATTGCCGGCATAGGTGAGGCAGTCCACATTGACCACCCGCCCGGAAAAACCGGAATCGGAAAGAAGGTGGCGGATGAAATTGGCGCCGATAAATCCGCAGCCGCCCGTAACCAGAATATTCCTCATAAATAAAACCGCTCCGCGTTTTTATTTATTGCCCGGGCATCCGCCCGGGAAATAATTTAGTAACGATCGTAAATTTCAGACAAACTGAATCACCTGCAGGTAGTGTTGATTCGATAGCACAGTCCTGCTTTTTTCTAAATTTTTACTCATGCGGCAAAGCCGCATCTTATAAATGAAACATGCGATGTTTTTTTATCGCATGTTTCATTTATGCGATGATGCGAAGCGCGCGGGGTACGATTTCTGCAGTCAGTGGAAGCCTTCCGGGCTGCTCTCCGTCTACGTCGAGAAGCACCTTTTCTGCAGACTCGGCTTGGATCCGTGTCGCCGTCATCATGCTCACCTGCGCGATCCGCCCGATGCGCCCATTGTAGAGCCTGGGAAGATTCCGGCAGACCGCTGCCAGGCTCAGGTCTCCGATGACCGTGATGTGAAACCGGCCGTCGTCGACCCGGGCCTCGGGGGCCACCCACATGCCGCCGCCGTGAAACTGTCCATTGGCGATGGCAACGTTCCAGACCCTCACCGTCTGGTCCACGCCGCTTTCGGTTCGCAGCCGAACCTGTTTTTTATCGTAGGAAAGGACGCTGATCAAGGTGGCCCACATAAAGGACAGAAACGGTCCGAACGCTTTTGTGGTTCTGTTTACCCGGGCATCGACCTCGCCTCCGATCCCGAAGCTGGTGATGTTGTGAAAATATCGATGGACCGTCCGTTTGCCGGGGCCCGCAAAGGTGAGGCGTCCGATGTCCAGGAAACGGATTTGGTTTGCGGCGATCAGGTCGACGGCGGCCTTCACCTCCCTTGGAATCGACAGGGTCCGGACCAGGTCGCATCCGGTTCCGTTGGGAACGAAACCGAGAATCGGGGGGGCATGCTTGTCCGACGCGGCCATGATGCCGTTGATCACCTCGTTGAGAGTTCCGTCTCCGCCCATGCAGATCAGACGCTCGACCCCGGCTTCCACCGCACGCCGGCTGCATGAAAAAGCATCGCCGGGACGCTTCGTGACAAGCGGCTGAAAAGCGCCCAACCGTTTCCGGGCGTAGGGGGCCAAGCCCGGCCATGACCGTCCGGTCGAACCGTTTCCCGCTTGCGGATTGATGATGAAGGCAGTCTTTACATTTGCCATGGCCGATCGGCCCCTCGCTTCCATACGGCTGCATTTACAGCCTTTCTGTAACCCAGAACCACCCATTTTCAAAGCACTTTATCGGGGCGGCGAAGGGAACCGGAAGAAAAGAGTTGAACCGAAAAACGCGGAAATGGTAAGTGTTTTTATTTTAGAGCCATAGAGGAGATCCAATCTACATGCACCCCAGTCAAGAACAGCAGCGCCTTCTTACGCAGATCCCCGGCGTTGACCGGCTGCTCGACGCTGCCGCAGACCGGCCTTTTGCCGCCGGAGTGCCCCAGACGATCCTGGTGCGATGCATCCGCGCACTGCTGGAAGAGCTCCGCTCGGAGATTCTATCAAAAGATTCTTCCGCAGCGCAAAAGGCGCCTTCCCTGGAAGCCCTCCTGGAAAAGCTGGCGCCGATGGTGCAGAAGGCCTCAGCCCCAAAGCTGCAAAGAACGATCAACGCCACGGGAGTCGTCATTCACACCAACCTGGGCCGCTCACTTCTGGCCGACGCCGCCATAGAGAATCTGGTCCGGATTTCCAGCCGGTATTCCAACCTCGAGTACGACCTAAAAGCGGGCCGCCGAGGGTCCCGATACAGCGCGGTGGAGGAAATCCTTTGCGAAATCACCGGCGCCGAATCGGCCATGGTCGTCAACAACAATGCCGGGGCCGTCCTGCTCGCGCTGGAGACCCTGGCCGAGGGTCGGTCGGCGGTGGTCTCCCGCGGGGAGATGGTGGAAATCGGCGGCGCCTTCCGCATTCCGGATGTCATGGCCAAAAGCGGGGCGATTTTAAAAGAGGTCGGCACCACGAACCGAACCCACCTGCGGGACTATGAAGCCGCCATCGACGAGGAAACCGGCTTGCTGCTCAAGGTCCACAAGAGCAACTACAGCATCGTCGGCTTCACCGCAGAGGTATCCCTGTCCGAGCTGGTCTTACTTGGAAACCGTCACGGCATCCCGGTGATGGAGGATTTGGGAAGCGGCATGTTCATCGATTTTTCCCGCTACGGCCTGCCCAAGGAGCCCACGGTGCAAGAGGCCGTGGCCTCTGGCGCAGACGTTGTCACCTTCAGCGGCGACAAGCTGCTTGGCGGGCCCCAGGCAGGGATTCTCGTGGGGAAAAAGGGTCACCTGGACCGGATCAAGAAAAACCCGATCACCCGGGCCCTTCGCATCGACAAGATGACCCTCGCCGCCCTGGAAAGCACCATGAGGCTCTATCGGGAGGAGCGCGCCGCGGTCGTCCAAATTCCGACTCTTCGGATGATCCTCATGCCCTTGGATATCGTGGCCGGCCTCGCCGATCGGCTTCGAACGGAACTCGATAAAATCGGCGACGACCGCCTCCAGACCCGGCTCCTCGATCGCTTCTCCCGGGCAGGAGGCGGATCTTTGCCGCTTCTTCAGCTTCCCACCCGTTGCGTTGGGGTCCGGATTTCAGGCATGTCCGCGGCTCGTCTTGAAACAGCGATGAGAGACTACTGCCCTCCGATCATTGGAAGAATCGAAGAAGATCTCTTTTTGATGGATCCCCGGACGCTTCAGGAAGAGGAAATCGAGATGATCGCATCCGCGTTCCAATTCGTGCTCGAGAAAGCAGCGTCATGACAAACGACCCCAAGCCACGGCAGGAGCTGATTCGCAGCCGCTGCTCCACCCGGCAATTCCTTCTTTCCAAGACCGACCCGGCCCTGAAAAAAGAAGCTCGGCCGAAATATTCTTCTGACGGGATGGGAATCGTCACCCAAAAATTCCCCCGGGCCCTTCATGGAGAGGCCTTTTTGCACCAGGCGGCAGAATTCACCGGCGCCTGTGATCACTTCATTTCCCTGGCCATTCGGATCGATCATTTTCTTTGGGATGTCACCGAAGAAAAGCACGATCCGATGGAAAAAACCCAGAAATCCGTGGCCGGTGTGATCGACCGGATCTGCAGTGAGGTTGAGGGGCTTTGGGGAATTCTGGATGCCGATATTTTTGGCTGCTTTTTCCCCTTTACGGACAGTCCGAGCGCCAGGGACCTGGCCAAAAGACTCCAAAAGTCGTTGGCCGCAGAATCAGAAGCGACGATCTCCATCGGGATCGCCGTTTTCCCGACCTTGCGCTACGACCGGCTTCAGATTCTGGAAAACGCCTTAAAAGCGCTGGATCATGCCGCCTTTTTCGGGCCCGATGCGGCCGTCGAGTTCGATGCGGTCAGTCTCAATATCAGCGGCGATCAGCTCTACCAGGAAGGCGCCGTCGCAGAAGCGGCAGAAGAATACCGCCAGGCCCTGCAGCTGGATCCAGACAACGTCAACGTGCACAACAGCCTCGGCGTCTGCTACGGAATTACCGAAGACTGGGACCGGGCGCTTGAAGCCTTCGGCGCCGCCCTGCAAATCGATCCGGCAGAGACGATGGCCGTATATAACACCGGCGTGATTCACATGCTCAAGAAGGAAAACGACCACGCCTTGGAATATTTCCGGAAGGCCGCTGAAAAGGAACCGAACATTTTCGAGGTGGCATTTCAGACCGGACGGACCTATCTGGAAAAGGGCGCCGGCAAAGAAGCCGTCCTCCATCTGAAGAGGGCTGCGGCCCTCAACTCCGAAAAGGCGGCGGTCCACCGGCTGCTGGCAGAGGCCCTGGAAGCCAACGGGGACGAAAACGGCGCCATGGCAGCCTATCGACAAGCCATCAAGAAAAACCCGAACGACGCCGCCGCTCTTTCCGCGCTGGGCTCCCTGCTCGATCGCAGAGGAGAAGACCCGGAAATCGCGGAGCTGTTCTGCCGCCAGAGCACCGAGATCGAGCCGGACAACGGCCTTTACCGGCAGCGGTTGGGCGAGGTCTATCTGCACCGTGAACAATTCAAAGAAGCCCTGGAGGCCTTCGAGGCCGCCGGCCAACTGGGCGCCGAATGCAGCGAACTGCTGCTGAAGGCCGCCCGCCCGGATAGAAATTGACCATGGAACATATCGTCGATGACATCTGGCAGGAGAGCCGAAAGCTCAAGGACCGGTTTTTTGCCGAAAACCGGCGGGCCATCGTGGCCGCAGCGGACCGGCTGGCGGAGTGTCTGGTCTCCGGGCACAAAATCCTTCTCTTTGGAAACGGGGGAAGCGCCGCCGACGCCCAGCACCTGGCCGCAGAGTTCGTCAATCGCTTTCGAATCGAGCGCCCGCCGCTGGCCGCGATCGCCCTGACCACCGACACCTCGATCTTGACGTGCATTGGAAACGACTACGATTTTGCGCAGATCTTCGTCAAGCAGATCCAGGCCATTGGAAAGCGGGACGACATCGCCCTGGGCATCAGCACCAGCGGCAATTCCAAAAACGTGGTCATGGGAATCGAATCGGCGTCTGCGGCGGGGCTGATGACCATGGGACTGTCAGGCCGGGGCGGAAAGCTGGCCGAAATTGCGGACACGGTGTTTTGCGTCCCGTCGGATGTCACCGCAAGGATCCAGGAAGTGCACATCACCCTGGGCCACATGCTCTGCGAGCTGGTGGACCGGATACTATTCCCCGAGCAATTTGCGGGGTAACTGCTCCCCGCAAATTGCTTTTGTTGAATCGTCGATTGGTTGACCGGTCAGGTGGTTTCGAATCGACCAATCGACCAATCAACCAATCAACAACGGCCACAAGGCAAAAAGAGAACACCAGAGATGACCACAAAATACAATCCCATCGACCTGACCAACCTGAGCACTTACTCTTTGGCCGGCAGAAAGAGCAAGGTGGCGGCCGAAGCGTTTGCCAGGCCGTGGCGGCCGAACGGCAGCTTTGCCGATTTTCTGGCAAGCCTTCCAAAAATCCTGGCTGCCGAGGATCTGCTGGCGGTCGTCGACGCCCTGGTTCGTTCTTTTCAAAACGACAGACACGTGCTCTTCGGCATGGGGGCCCACGTCATCAAGGTCGGGCTGAATCCGGTGGTCATCGACCTCATGCGCCGGGGCGTCATCACCGGTGTGGCGATGAACGGCGCCGGGATCATCCATGACCTGGAACTGGCCATGGTCGGGCGCACCTCAGAGGACGTGGCGGCGGCATTGGGGGACGGATCCTTTGGAATGGCCAGGGAGACCGGCGAGTTTTTAAGCCAGGCCATTGTCGAGGCCCGGCAAGAGGGGCTTGGCCTGGGAGAGGCGGTCGGGAAAAAAATCGCGGACCAGAACCTGCCCCATGCCTCGGGAAGCATCCTGGCGGAAGGGTATCGCTTGAAAATTCCATCTACCGTCCATGTCGCCTTCGGCACCGATATCATTCACATGCATCCACAGTTCGATCCGGGGGCTGCCGGCGAAGCCAGCCACCGCGACTTTCGAATCCTCGCCGGTCTGGTGGCGGACCTGGAAGACGGGGTCTACATGAACGTAGGCTCCGCCGTGATTTTACCCGAGGTTTTTCTCAAGGCGGTCACCGTGGCCCGAAATCTGGGACACCGGATTCGGAACCTGACCACGGTCAACCTCGATTTTATCCGGCACTACCGGCCCATGACCAACGTGGTCTGCCGGCCGACGGCAGACGGCGGGAGAGGATACGCCATCGTCGGCCATCATGAGATTCTGCTTCCGCTGATCGCCGCCGGCGTGGTCGAGCAAATCGAAGGCAGGCAGGGCTCCAAAGGTTTGATCCAAACCGAAAAATGATTAACTTTGGTCGTTTGGTAGCAAGAAGAACTATAAAATTCGAGGCACGAAATCCGAATGGTCAAAACAAATAAAATAATGATCGGCCGAAGGGTTTCGGTCATTTGAGCATTCGAATTTCGAATTTAATCCTGATTTCTCTGTGGTGGAATGCGTAGACGCTAAGTGACAAAAACCTAAATTGAGCGATTATTTCTTCGGATCTCTTTCCGGTCGGGCATAAAGCCCGCCCCTACGAGGCCATCGCCACCCCGCAGGTAGGGGCGGGGTTCACC
>CBFCZJ010000205.1:0-7082 GCA_965602445.1 uncultured Desulfobacterales bacterium
AGCAGATCGGTGTCCCCGTACCAATTTTCTTGCCTTTCGGGCGCTCGTTGTCATATCAACATTATAATCGTGCATAGGCCCGTAACTAACTAATCGTAATACCGATCCAGACCGGTGTCCATGCGGAAAAAATCGGTAAACCGCCGGTCACAAAAGATACGATGCAAAAATCTCCCCTCATCCAATTCGCCGCGGCATTAGCCAAAGCCCTGCTGGGGGCCTGCCGTGACCTGGCGCCCATCGTCTTGGTCATCGCCGCATTTCAGCTTCTGGTTCTGCGCCAGCCGTTTCCTGATTTTTTTCCCATCCTGACCGGCCTTTTGCTGGTGATCGTGGGGCTGGCTTTTTTTGTCGTGGGGCTCGATATCGGGCTTTTTCCTCTGGGGGAAACCCTGGCCGAGGAGTTTGCCAGAAAGGGAAGCCTGTTCTGGCTGCTGGTGTTTTCGTTTACCCTGGGGGCCGGGACCACGGTTGCAGAGCCCGCACTCATCGCCGTCACAAAGGAGGGCGCTGCGGCCGCGGCCGAAGCCGGGCTCATCGCAGACGATCCCTCCTCGATCAGTCGATATGCCATGGGGGTCCGCCTGACCGTGGCGCTGTCCGTGGGGGCTGCCATCGTGATCGGTGTGCTGCGGATTCTTCGCGGCTGGCCGCTGCCGTTTCTGATCGTGGGCGGATATGCTTTGGTGATGATCATGACCCTGTTTGCCCCGGCGGAGATCGTCGGATTGGCCTACGATTCGGGAGGGGTGACGACTTCCACGGTCACCGTGCCGCTGGTAACGGCGCTGGGGGTCGGACTTGCCCGCACGATTCGCGGTAGAGATCCGGTGACCGACGGCTTCGGGCTGATCGCCCTGGCTTCGCTCACCCCCATGATTTTCGTCATGGCCTATGGAATTATGGTGCATTAGCCCGAACATTTCACCCGAAGGGCGCTCCCTGAGGTGTCCATTGGCTGCGTTATCAAGGGCTTGCGGTAGGTCAACTACAGCGGCGCCCTTGAATGCCTTGCCAATGGACACCTCAGGGGCGTGAAATATCCGGGTTAGGGCGCACCGTAATCGACAGTTCGTTCAAGAAGAGCAGGAAAAACCAGGAAAAGCCGCGCGGAGCTTTGCATGGAAATCATCTTCGATCCGATCCGGATGCTTTTGGCCACCGCCAGGGACGTGGTCCCGGTGCTGGCGCTGCTGGTTTTGTTTCAAACCCTCGTGCTGAAGCAGCCGATTCCCCGGCCCGGCAGAATCATTTTCGGGTTTGGTCTGGTGCTGGTGGGGATGGCCTGCTTTCTGGGGGGACTCGATCTGGCCCTGTTTCCAGTGGGGCGAACCATGGCCAACATGCTGGCCGAAGCGGCGCAGGGCGGCGGCGGTGACACCTGGGCGGTGTATGGGTGGGTCTATCTGTTTGCCTTTCTGGTGGGCTTTTCCACCACCATTGCCGAGCCGTCCCTCATCGCCGTTGCCCACAAGGCCGAGGAGGCTTCTCGAAAATCGATCTCCTCATGGGGGCTGAGGATTGCCGTGGCCGTCGGCGTTGCGGTGGGCATCGCGCTGGGCACCTTCCGCATCGTGACCGGCACGCCCCTTTATCTATATATTTTGTTTGGCTACCTGGTGGTGGCGGTTCAAACCATGTTCGCGCCGAAGATGATCATACCGCTGGCCTACGATTCCGGGGGGGTGACCACCTCGACTGTCACCGTTCCCCTGGTGGCGGCACTCGGGCTGGGGCTGGCATCCAATGTGCCCGGCCGCAGTCCGGTGCTGGACGGTTTCGGCCTGATTGCCTTTGCCAGCCTGTTTCCGATCCTCAGCGTACTGAGCTACGCCCTGCTCGCGCAGTGGGTGACGCAGCGCAGAAGCAAGCGCAGCCGCCGGGCAAAGACATGAAAACATTCCTTTGCAGCAAAATAAAGCAGGAGGGACGATATGGCCTTTAAATGCATCGTTGCCATGGTCAAGCCGAATTTGACCGACAAGGTCGTCGATTCGGCAAAAGGGGTCGGCGCCACCGGTGCGACCATCATCGACGCTGCGGGTACCGGGGCGCGGGAGGCGAAAACCTTTTTCGGCCTGAGCCTCGATATTCGCACCGAATTGATTCTATTTTTGGTCAACGAAAACCTGGTGGAGCCGGTATTGTCTGCGATCCGAAAGGCGGGCCGCTTTCATGAGCCCGGCACCGGCATCGCCTTTGTGCTTGCAGTGGAGTCGGGGATCGGCTTTGAAAGCCAGATGCCGGAGGAGCGGCAGTGACGGCAAGGCACGAGATTCGAACGGCAGCAGAGGCCGGCATTTTTGCCGTAATCTGGAAGAACTGCAGACCGGAGGCTAAAGCCGGATTCCCATCTTCGAAAGCTCCCGCTCGACAGTCTCGGCCCAGTTCCGGTTCGCCTTCGGACTGGCCGGGCTCGGGTGAAGAATGCGCCCGGTGGTCACCGGAAGTTCGCCGAAGACGGTCGACACCCTGGAGGCGGCAAAGTTGCCGATGCCGATGACGTAGCGCGGGCGAAGGTGGTCGGCGAGGCGTTTCAACGCCCGGTCGCAGGCGTCGAACAAGGGCTTTTTCTCGGCTTTTTTCAGGGCGTCCGGCGTCCGGTTTTTCCCGCTTTTTTCGATGAACGCCAGCGGGCAGTAATTGCCCACGAAAAAACGGGAAAAAAAGCGCTCGGCCGAACCATAGCGCTTCTTTGCCCATCCCCAAAGCCGCTTTCCACTCACCTCGCTTCGGGGGCAGGAAAAGCCCATGACCTGCCGCTTCGGATGCATCGAATCCGGCGGTGCGATGTCAACCTCGATGCCCATCCAGTCCCGAACCATCTCGACATCGCCGAAGGGAACGCCCGTCTGTACCATGCCCCAGGGCCCCGGGTTCATGCCGACCAGCAGGACCTCCTTGGGGCTTCTTGCGAAGCGGCCGGAATAGGCTTCGTATCCGGCCCGGGCGTATGCCAGCGGATTGTAGACATACGCGACGGGAGGACCGAAGGTCAGCGGATGCAGCTCCGCAAGGAGGCGGTCAATCAGGGCGCTGTGGATCGAGTTCATCGGTTCTTCGACAGCCATCGGCGGGCCTTTTTCCGGATGTCCGCCAGTAGGGGACGTTTGATTTTCACTTGAAGGTAGAGGTCCCCCGGCCGGCCGCCGCCCCGGCCGTCTTTTCCCTGGCCGGCCAGCCGGATCTTTTGGCCGGGGCGGATTCCCGGCGGGATCCGGACCACGAGTTTTTTGTCCTTTTCCCGAAGATAGTAGGCATAGGGGCCGCCTCCGGCGGCTGTCTCCGGGTCGATCCGGATCGTATCGTGCAGGTCCTCTCCGTCTTCGGCGAATTCGACGCCCCCGAGTTTTTCGAACACCTTGCGTCCCAGTTTTCCAAGGGGGCCGGTCTTTCCGGGAAGCTTCACCCTTACCCCTTTGGGTCCCATCCCCGCCTGAAAAAAGAATCCGCGGGCATGGATCCCCGGACGGCGGTATTCGAAGCTCCGATACGCGGAGCCGTCTGCCAGGTCCCGGAAAATATCGTCAAATCCCCGCAGGCCGAACGAGCGGGCCATTTCCTCGAAGATCTGGGAGATGTCCGATTCTTTGAAGATATCGTCCTGGGTGTAGGTCTGGCGGAACCGGTTGGTTGCCGACGAACCGAAACGCCGGCGCATGGCGTCGTATTCGCGGCGTTTTTGGGAGCTGGACAACACCGCATAGGCTTCGTTGATCGCCTGCATCTTTTCGATCGCCTGCGGATTGTCCCGGTTCCGGTCCGGATGGTATTGGAGGGCCAGCTTGCGGTAGGCATCTTTGATCTGCTTGGCCGGCGCGTCTTTTTCCACCCCGAGGATCTGGTAATAGTCTTTGTCGTTCATGACACCCATTTTATGATCAATCCATATTGGCTGAAAAGTTACTCATAGGATTTGTTCGGAGCGCCGTCAAGCGGCCAGGATCCATGAAATTCGTTCATGCTTGGAATATCTTCCTTACACCTAAATTGAGCGATTATTTCTTCGGAGCTCTTTCCGGTCGGGCATAAAGCCCGCCTCTACGAGGCCATCGCCACCCCGCAGGTAGGGGCGGGGTTCATCCCCGCCCGCATCCCTGGCGGGTTTTTCCGAAGGCAATCGCAAAATGGCTCAGATCAGGTTAAAATCTGCCGAAGCGGCATATAATCGCGCCACCAAACGATTGGAGCGGACAGGCTTCGGGGTGGCGCCGCAGAGCTCGGCTCGCAGAAAACAAATCCCCCTTGCCTCCTCGTTCTCTCCCGATCTAGTATCCTCGCTTTCGATCGACGAGGTGGCGCAGGGGCAGTCCGGATCTCATGCGGCGGTAGTTGTCGACGATCCCCGGACAGACCGCCTTGGGGTTGGTCAGGCTCGATATGTGGGGGGTGATCGTAATTTCGGGCCGACCCCAGAACGGATGCTCCCGGGGCAGCGGTTCGGTGAGAAAGACGTCAAGGCAGGCGCCGGAGAGTTTCCCGGAATCAAGGGCCGCAAGCAGGTCTTCTTCCACCAGGTGCTCCCCGCGGGCCGAGTTGACCAGGTAGGCGCCGTCGGGGAGCATTTCGAAGGTCTGCCGGTTCAAAATCCCTCGGGTTCGGGCCGTGAGAGGAAGCAGGCAGACCAGCACCCGCAAGCCGGACAGAAACGATGCAAGGCCGGCTTCACCGGCAAAGGTGTCGACGCCCTCCAAGGTTTTGGGCGTCCGGCTCCAGCCTGCGACAGGAAAATGAAGCGAAGAAAAGGCCCGGGCGGCGTCGCCGCCGAGCTGGCCAAGTCCCATGATGCCGATGCGGACGCTGGCGGCCTGCTCGGGCACCCGGGGGTGCCATGTGCGCTGAAGCTGATCCTGCCAATACCGGTCCAGCTGCCTCATTCGAAAAAGAACTGCCATCAGCAGATATTCGGTCATGGAGCGGGCCATGGAGGGGTCGACGACACGGACGATCGGCACCTCCGGCAGTGCCGGGTCCTGGAGCAGATGGTCGACGCCGGCCCCCATGGAGGCGATGCACTTCAGGTTGGAAAACCGGTTGAGCACGCCGGGTGGATGCTTCCAGCAAAGGGCGAAGCTCACTTCGTCCGGATCCCCGGTATCCGGCCAGACCCGGAGGTCCAGATCCGGCTCGGCTTTTCGGATCTCCTTTTCCCATGCGCTGGTCCGGCTGGACGGGGCAAGAATCAGAAACGCCATTGAATTCCTCCTCGATAGAATTGCTGCTGCATTCCAGGTTCCAGATTCAAGAAACAGATGTCAGAGGTCGGATGTCGGATGTCAGGAAGACAAAAAGACAGCAAACCGTCAGGGCCGACATCGGACATCCGACATCCGACCTCTGATATCACGTTCTGGCTCCATGCTCCATGACCGGTCTGTTGGAATTTGCCCTGGAGTTGTGTTAAGGCACAAGGGACTTTCGGCCTTTTAAAGCCGACCAGAGCAGAAACCCGCTCGAACCGTTGGACTGCGGTCAACCCCGATCTTGAGGCGCCTTGGATGCGGCTGGCAGGCACCAACATCACCTTTCATTATCCCGGCACGGAATCAGCCGTATTCAAGGACTTTTCCTTCCAACTGGAGGAACCGGGTTTTCACGCCATTTTCGGCCCTTCCGGTGTGGGCAAGACCTCCCTGGCGCGGATGATCACCGGAGACCTTTCCCCGACCGCAGGAAAAATCGCCAGGGAGGGCATCGGCACGGTTCTTTACTGCTACAACCTCGAGCGGCTTCCCGGCTGGTCCAGCGTCGGACGCCACATAGATCGCGTAACCCCGGAAAAAAATGTCGGCGGGAAAGAGGAGCTGGTGTCGGTTTTCGGCCTCCAAGAGTGCATGGATTCGAAGTTTTCGAGCCTTTCCTTGGGCCAGCGAAACCGCGTCAATCTTCTTCGCTACCTGCTGCAGGATTTCCAGGTCCTGATTATGGACGAGAGCCTGGCCAACGTAGACGAAAAGACCCGTGAAACGATTTTACTGAAGATCAAGGAGCTTTATCCGGAAGTGTTTTTTCTCTACATCTCCCACAATGTGGTGGAGGTGTCCAAGTTTTGCCGGCAGATCGTGGTCGTCCGGGATTCGGATAAGAAGCCCCAAAGTCTTGTGATCCGCGGGGTGGACCACAGAAGTGACCGGGAATTTCCCCATGGACGCTTGGAGCAGGTCATGCTGGAGATCATGAATGCTGCATAGAAGGATCTACCAGTTTCTCATCATATACGCACTTGGACTCGGGCTGCTGTTTGCCATCAAATATGCCATGGGGTTGTCCGACTACGTGATCCCCAGCCCTTCCGGCGTCTGGGAGACCGGAAAGGAGACGGCCCGACGCTATTTCGGCGATGTGGGCAACACCCTGGGGGTGGCCATGGCCGGCCAGGTGATCTCTGTTTTCTTGGCCGGCTTCGTGGGGATCGCCGGCCGGCGGGCGACCTGGTTCGGGTCCTTCATCAAGGTGGCCGCCTACAACGTACAGGCATATCCGATCGTGGCCCTGGCGCCGATTCTTTTCATCCTGGTCGGAGACGGCCTGCTTACCCGGCTGCTCATCGCCGCGATGATCTGCTATTTCCCGGTGCTGCTTTCGGTCCTGGGGATCATGTCCGAACCGGTGGAAGAGATCGAGCATTTTTACCGTACCACCGGCAGAATGCGCTGGCAGCTCGAGGTCAAGATCCGCGCATTCGAGAACCTGGGCAAACTGACGACCGTCATCTCGGGCAGTGCGACGCTGGCCTTTGCCGGCACCATCGTGGCCGAGTTTATCGCGGCAAACGCCGGGATCGGCTACAGCATCCGCATCGCCCTGTACCAGAGCGACATGGGAAAAATCCTGGCGGCGCTGTTCATGATCGGAATCGTGCTTTCGCTCTATCAGGGCTTGTTGGAGCTTTGCGGGCAGGCGGTTCGAAAGGCCTGGGGAGGGGGGTGAAAAAAAATCGAAGCACGAAGCACGAAATACGAAACAATCCCAAATGATCAAAATTCTAATGACCCAAACAACAGCAGGTATTTAGAAGGTTTTCGGTTTTTTTTGCCTTTGGACCTTGTTTTGGTCATTTGAAAATTCGGATTTTGAATTTG
>CBFCZJ010000206.1:0-7030 GCA_965602445.1 uncultured Desulfobacterales bacterium
TAAGCCATGGAAGTGAGCAACTACCTCGTCATCGCGATGTTCGTCACTTTTATCGCCTTGCTGTTTACCGGTTTTCCGATCTCCTGGGTGCTCGGCGGAACGGCGGTCATCTTCACCGGCGTTGGAATGCTGGCTGATCAATACCTGGGCGCATGGACCGGGATCAACTACACCGTCTTTTCCATGAGCGTCAACCGCACCTATCGGCTCATGTACAACTGGGTGCTGGTGGCCCTTCCGATGTTCATTTTCATGGGACTGATGCTCGACCGGTCCGGTATCGCCGAGCGGATGATGAAATCGATGCAGAACCTGTTCGGCAAAGTTCACGGCGGTCTGGCGGTGACCGTCTGCCTGATCGGCATTATACTGGCGGCCTCCACCGGTATCGTCGGCGCTTCCGTAGTGCTTTTGGGGCTGCTGACCATTCCGGCGATGATGAAGCAGGGCTATTCGCGGACGTTTGCGGTGGGCACGGTGGCCGGTTCGGGAACGCTGGGCATCCTGATCCCCCCCAGCATCATGCTCGTCATCATGGCCGATCAGCTCGCCCTGTCCGTGGGCGATCTTTTCATGGGGGCGGTGTTTCCGGGGATCATTCTCGGCGTATTGTACATCTCCTATATCCTCTTTTATGGGCTTTTCAGGCCGAATGCGGCGCCACTGGACCCGGAGCGCAAACCGATTCAGTGGCGGATGATATGGGACGTGTTCCGGGACATTCTGCCGGCGGCGGCGCTAATATTTGCAGTCTTGGGATCCATCTTTGCGGGCATCACCACCCCCACCGAGGCCAGCGGCGTGGGCGCCATAGGAGCCATAATCCTGGCAGTGATCAACCGGAAATTTTCCTGGGCGGTACTGAAGGAAGTCACCCAGGCCTGTTTCAACACGACCGCATACATTTACGGCATCCTCATCGGCGCCACGGCGTTTGCGCTGGTGCTGCGCAGCCTGGGCGGGGACGAATTCATCGAAGGCATTTTAAAATCCCTGCCGTTCGGCGCTTACGGGATCATGATTTTTATTCTTTTCTGTGTTTTTCTGCTTGGCTTCTTTCTGGACTGGATCGAAATCACATTGATCATCCTTCCCCTGGTGGCGCCGGTGATCCAGGATCTCGGCCTTCCCATAGACGGCTACGGCGTCGTGGACGATCCGGCGCTGGTCTGGTTTACCATCCTGATTGCGGTGACGCTGCAGACTTCTTTTCTATCGCCTCCCGTCGGCTTTGCGCTTTTTTACCTGAAAGGAATCTGTCCGCCGGAAGTGACCCTTTCAGACATTTACAAAGGGGTCATTCCCTTTATCATTTTACAGCTGATCGGGATGCTGATCATTGCCTATTGGCCGCAGCTGGTCATTTGGCTGCCGGCGGTCGCATACCGATGAAACTCTTGTCTGGGAGCGAATCTTGGTCGGCAGCAGTTCCCCTGGGAAAGAGAGAGAATCGATGAAAAGCATCAAATTCTTGTTTCTTCCCGTGATCCTTGCATCGACACTGGTAGTTTTCCTGCCCGGGCCGTTGGCCGCAGCACAGACGCCGTATGGCCTGGGGATTGCCCTCGGATTGTCGGGAACCGGTGCCTCCTATTCGAGAGAGGCGGTTGAGGCGGTCGAAATCGCAGTCGATGAAATCAACGCGGCAGGAGGGCTTTTGGGGCGCCACCCGATTCAGCTGTTTATCCGCGATACTCAAACCGATCCCGAAATCGCCGAGCAAGTCGTCCGCCGGTTAATTGAAGAACAAGAGGTCCGCTGCATCATCGGGACCTATTCCAGTGCCTGTGCCATGGCAATCAAGCCGATCTGCCGCAAGCACAAAGTGTTGCACATTGCCACCATCAGCAACTCAGAAGACCTTACCAAATTCGATTTCAGCCCCTATACGTTTTCAGTGGTTCCCAATACATACATGATGGCCAAGGGACTGGTGCTGGGGGTTTCCAAGATTGCAGCGGAAAAGGGCTGGGAGCGATATGCCACCATTGCCTCGGACTATGCGTGGGGCCGTTCCAGCCAGCAGATCCAGGTAGAACTGCTGAAACAAGTCGCCCCCGGGCTGGTCCTGGTGGGTGACTATTGGCCGCCGCTTGGGCAGACCCAGTTCAACGTGTTTATCGTTGCCATGATGGCCCAAAAGCCCGAGTTTGTCTTGGGGACCATCGGGGGGGTGGACAATGAATACTTCATGAGAGACGCCCGGGATTATCGGTTTTTCAAAAATGTGGCTTACCCCGGCGGACTGATCAGCGTTTCGGAGCTGATCCGGCAGGCCACAAGCATTCGACGCGGCCGATACGGAAGATGCCGGGCTCCCTTCTTTGCCCACATGGAGGTTCCGATAATGTCGCGTTTTGTCGGCGTCTATCGATCCAAGCACGACCGATACCCCAGCGACTGGGCCGTGATGACCTACGACGGGCTTCACATCCTCAAACAGGGCATTGAAAAAGCCGAAAGCATGGAAAGTGAAAGAGTAAAAGAGGCCCTGCGCGGCGGGGTTGTTCACACCTGTCGCGGTGATTTGTTTTTCCGCCGGGTGGACAACCAGTTGAGCTGCTCGGCCTACTTCGGCAAAGTGGCCGACGACCCCCGCTACCCGATGCCGGTTTACAAGGAATTGATCGAATCCAAGGGCCCCGATATCTGGCGACCGGAGGCTGAAATCCGCGCCGCCCGGCAATAAACCCGAGCATAGCGAATCAAGAAAACAATCCCGTCCTCAAATCTCTCCGATGATCTGCCAGATGCGCCCCTTCTGATCGTTGCGCATTGAGTTGCTTTTCAAATTGCGCCTATCTTCGGGCCGGTTCCAATGAAAGAATTCGGCCTGTCTACCCGTTTAACGGAAGGGGTGGTCCCACCGCTGAAAAGCAGTGATCAACGTGCGTCGGATCATGTTTTTTTCCGATCAATAGGTGAGCACCACCCCGCCGTCGAAAAGCAGGTCTCCTCCGACCAGGTATTTTGCAAAGCGTGAAAATCCATATACAAATAGGTTGCCCACTTCGACCGGGGACATCATCTCTTTGACCCGGGATTTTCCCATCATCACGTCGTTGACGACTGCCTCTTCAGAAATGCCGCGCTGTTTCGCTTGCGAAGGAATCTGCTTCAGGGCAAGGGGGGTTTTGACAAAGCCGGTGCTGACGGTAAACGAACGCACTTTTCCTTCGCCCTCGGCCGAAATCGACTGGGAAAGGGCGCGCAGACCGAATTTGGTGATGTTGTAGACCGGTTTGTTGCGGGTGCAGATGTGGGCGTGAATCGAGGCCATATGGCCGATGGCTCCGGTGCCGTCTTCGCTGTTTTTCATATAGGGGATGGTCAGCTTCGACAGGTAAAACGGGGCCCGAAGCATCACCCGCTGCATGAGATCGTATTTTTCCATGGGGAAGTTTTCCACCGAATCGATGTGCTGAAGGCCGGCGATATTGGCCAAAAACCGGAGTTGCCCCGCCTTTGCGGCCTCTTTCACGGCCGCTTCGATGTCTTCGTCCTGGGTGAGGTCGGTTTTGATAAACATCATCCGGCCGCCCATCTTTCGGACGATCTGCTGGGTTTTTTCCCCTTCTTGCTCATTGATATCCAGCCCCACGGTGGTGAGACCGTTGGCGGCGGCAGCGACGGCCGTCGCCCGGCCGATCCCTGTGCCGGCCCCGCTGACGATGCAGATATTTTCCGGCCTGAAGCGGTCGTCTTGCAGGATCATGATTTGGTCTTTCGTGATCTCCGGCTCCTTGATTTCCATGGTATTCCTCCCTTTTTGTCCCTCTCGGCGAGCAAGATGCAGAGACTGTCAAAAAATCGGCCCGATCGAGTCCGAATATGCAATACCTGGACCATCTATGTAGATATTTCGTGGAAAACTGAAAATTTCGGTAGCTTGAATTTCCGTATCATTCCGGATAGTTCGGGTCATTTTTCGTTTTGAAACGGAAAAACGGTCGACAATGGAATCGAAGGCATGTATCAAATAATATACATATCGGGTTTGCAAGGAGGGGGTATGGAAGATCGCTTCACGCTTGGAAAGGAATTGGCCCATCTGCGCAGCGAACTGGAAATGTACAAGCTGATATTTGACAGCATTTACAACGGTGTGATGGTCACCGATGCCGAAGGCTTCATCAGCCATTTCAACAAGCCCTACGGAAAATTTCTCGGCTTGAACCCGGAACAACAGATCGGGCGGCACTGCACAGAGGCTGTGGAAAATACCCGGATGCACATTGTGGCCAAAACCGGCCGCTCGGAGATCAATCAGAGCCAGAGAATCAGGGGACAGAGCATGGTCGTGCAGCGGATTCCGATTCGAAAAGACGAGAGGGTGATCGCCGTTTTCGGCCAGGTCATGTTCAAGGATATCCGGGACGTTCGAAAGCTTGCAGACCGCCTCTCTCTACTCGAGTCGAAGGTAAAACTCTACGAAGAGGAACTGCTCTCGCTTCGTTCCACCCGGTATACCTTCGACAGTATTCTCGGTGAAAGTGAAAGCCTGCTTCGGCTGAAAAAAGAAGCGCTGCAGGCTTCGGCAAATTCTTTTCCGGTGCTCATCACCGGAGAGAGCGGAACCGGCAAGGAACTCTTTGCCCAGGCCATTCACCATGCCAGCGCGCGGAAGATCCACCCCTTTGTCCGGATCAACTGTGCCGCTATCCCAAAAGATCTCCTTGAGTCCGAATTGTTCGGATACGAGAAGGGGGCCTTCACCGGTGCCAGCGCAAGCGGCAAGCCGGGAAAGTTCGAGCTTGCAGACCGGGGGACCATCTTTCTCGACGAGGTTGGCGACCTGCCGGTGGAGATGCAGCCGAAACTGCTCCGGGTTCTCGAGGACAAAGAGTTTGAGCGGGTCGGCGCCACGGCACTGATCCGTTCCGATTTCCGCCTGATTGCCGCCACCAACCAGAACCTCGAGCAGCTGATGGCCGAGGGTCGGTTCCGCCGGGACCTATTTTACCGCCTGAGCGTGATCCCTTTAAAGATTCCGCCGCTTCGCTGGCGTCGGGAGGACATCCTGCCGATTGCCCGAAGTATTTTGAGGCGGCTCGAAGACGAGGCCAATCTGGATCGGCTCAAGCTCCTGCCGGCCGCAGAGAAGATGTTCACCTTGTATGATTGGCCCGGCAACGTACGGGAGCTTTCCAACGTTTTGGAGCGAACCGTGGCAGGCTTACAGGACCAGCGGATTCGGCCTTCAGATCTTCCATTTTACGTATGTCGGGGGACAGAGGGCCAAGACCCCTGCCGGGAGGCCAGCTTTCGAAGCGCCCAGGCCCGGGCAGAAAAGACAGCCATTGGTCGGGCCCTTGCCGAAGCCAAATACAACAAGGCTATGGCGGCACGGATCCTGGGCATTCACCGGACCCTGCTGTATAAAAAGATGAAAAAGTACGCCATTCCCCTCACTCCCGAATAGCAGGGCCGCTGTCAGCGGCACTGGCTCGACGATTCGAGGTTGGAATCTCAGGGCAAGGAAGTCTGGTTTCGAAGAGGCGTCAACAGCGTTGGAATCCCCATGGGTGAAAACATGACGGCGATGTATTTGGTGAAATGGTTTTTTGCGCTCTCGCCCATGGTGGTGGTGCTGGTGCTGATGATCTGGTTCAACTGGAGCGGCGGCCGGGCCGGCGCGGCCGGATGGATTGCGGCGCTGATCGTTTCGGTTCTTCTTTTCGGGGCCCACCCCCGGCTGCTGGCCTATTCCCAGATGCGGGGCGTGCTCCTGTCCCTGAACGTGCTCTATATCATCTGGCCCGCGCTGCTGCTGTACCATGTCGTCAATGAAACCGGGGCCATCGAGGCCATCGGCGCCGGGATTCAGCGTTTCAGCGGGGACAAAACCATCCAACTGCTGATTTTCGGCTGGGTGTTTTCTTCTTTTCTCCAGGGGGTGGCCGGCTACGGGGTGCCCATTGCCGTGGCGGCCCCTCTTCTGGTCGGCCTCGGCTTTTCGCCGGTGGTGGCCGTCGCGGTTCCGGCCATTGGACACTGCTGGTCGGTGACGTTCGGATCCATGGCCGCGTCGTTTCAGGCCATGATCGCCGTCACCGGCCTGGAAGCCGATTTCCTGGCTCCCTGGTCGGGCATTTATCTGGGGCTGGCAGCCTATCTGTGCGGACTTTTTGCGGTGCATGTCTACGGTGGCTGGAAAACGGTGCGACACAGCCTGCCGGCCCTGTTGACGGTGGGCACCACCATGGCCGGCACCCAATACCTCCTGGTCACCACGGGAATGTGGAACCTTGGGGGGTTCGGCGCCAGCCTGACGGGCATGGTCGCCTGTCTGGCGGTATCCCGCCTTGGCAGATACAACAACAGCAGTGAATCGCCGGAGGTCTCATCGCCTATGGGGATCGGCTGGGCCCTGTCTGCGTATTTGATTCTGATTGTGATCGTTTCGGCCGGGGTGATGATCCCGGCGCTGAAAAGTTTTCTGGGCCAGGTCAAACTGTCGATGTCTTTTCCGGAAATCACGTCCCTCAAAGGGTGGGTCGTGCCGGCCGGCAGCGGAACCGCCATCAATGTGTTCGGACACGGCGGGGCCCTTCTGGTGTACGCGTCGGCGGTCAGCTACCTGGTGTACCGCGCTGGAGGGTTTTATCAGGTCGGCGCGTGGAAACAGATCATGGGCAAAACCGTTAAAAGCGGGGTTCCCACCAGCCTGGGGATCGTCAGCATGGTCGGATTTGCCCTGATCATGGACCACTGCGGCATGATCTACCTGCTGGCCGAAGGGATCAGCCGCGCCTTTGGAAGCGTCTATCCATTTTTTGCGCCCTGGATCGGTTTGCTGGGGGCGTTTATGACCGGCAGCAACACCAATTCCAATGTGGTCTTCGGGGTGTTGCAGCAGCAGACCGCCGAGCTGACCGGCTTGAGCGCGGCGGTCATCCTGGCGGCCCAGACCACCGGCGGCGCGCTGGGAAGCATGATCGCGCCGGCCAAGATCCTGGTGGGGTGTTCCACCATCGGACTGGCCGGCAGGGAAGGGCCTGTGCTGCGGGCGACCCTGAAATACGGCCTG
>CBFCZJ010000207.1:0-6980 GCA_965602445.1 uncultured Desulfobacterales bacterium
CGCGGAGGTCGTGCCCTACAAAAACCGCGGCTTCGACCGAAGTTTCATACGAGCCTGCCGTGGGCCGGCAAGATTCCAAAACCAACCGAGGCGACCATGAAAAAAATGCTTCTGGCAGCCGTCGTCAGCCTGCTCCTGCCCACCGGTCCGGCTTGGGCCGCGGATATCGACGGCGTGCACCCGTTGTCGGGTGTCACCGGCAAAATCATCGAAATCAATGAATACCGGATCAACGACGACGTCGATGCCGACACCGTCGGTCTTCCGAAAAAGTTTCTGGTCGACTTTCAGTCCAGAACCCTTCGGCCCACCAAAGACAGCGTGATTCGAAAGACCATCGTCTTTAAAAGCGTCGACCACATCGAAGACATGATCGTGTTGCAGGGGATCGACGAGGGGGTGGACGGGGTCGACGACGGTCTGGCCTGGAGTCTGGCGATATCCAGAAAAAACGGCAAATCGGTGCTCTCCGCCTCCGGGGGCGGCGTGGCCTATGTCGTGTTCGGGGTGTGCACACCCATGAGCAGTGCCCCCTAGCAGTGACCCCCCGTTTCCCTTTTCTTTGGCGGAACCGGAAAAGTTCTACCGTTTCGTATCGAAGGGCCGTAAAGCATGAAATTCGAATCTCGAAATTCGAAACAAATCCGAAATTCAAATGACCGAATGACCATAGCAAAGATATTCGCCAGCCCTGTGCAGGGAGAAACGCCATGAAAGACAGCCGCCTGGTCTATTCCACGGAAACCGGCCGGATTTGCGCAGATTGCGGCAAACCGGCGTCCGCATGCGCCTGCAAAAAAAAGAGGGCGCCCGCATCCCCGAAGTCCCCGGACGCCGACCGCGGCGACGGCGTCGTCCGGATTCAGCGAGAGGTCAAAGGCCGCAAGGGCAAAACGGTTACCGCCGTCTACGGTGTTTCACTCGGATCCGAAGAACTGGAAGCATTTTCCAAGGCGTTGAAGCGCCGCTGCGGCGCAGGCGGATCGGTCAAAGACGGGGTGGTGATCATCCAGGGTGATCATCGTCGGACGATCTTGGAGGAGGTCCGAAAGCAGGGCTATACCGCCAAACTTGCAGGAGGCTGATGAAATTGGTGGAAAATGTCATCATCATGGGGGCCGCCGGCCGGGATTTTCACAATTTCAACGTCTATTTCAGGGACAACGAGCGGTATCGCGTGGTCTGTTTTACCGCCACCCAGATTCCGGATATCGAAGGACGCCGGTATCCGGCAGCGTTGGCCGGCAGTCTGTACCCGGAAGGCATCCCGATTCATGCAGACGACCGGCTGTTTGACATGGTCAAGGAGCATCGTGTGGACCTGGTGGCCTTTTCTTACAGCGATGTGCCCCACGCGGAAGTGATGCACAAGGCCTCGATCGTCACTGCGGCCGGCGCCGATTTTATCATCATCGGCGCCCCCTACACCATGCTCGCTTCGAGCAAACCGGTCATTTCGGTCTGCGCCGTCCGCACCGGGTGCGGAAAGTCCCAGACGAGCCGGAAAATCGTCGAAATCCTTGCCGAAGCGGGGAAAAAGGCGGTGGCGGTCCGCCATCCCATGCCTTACGGCGATCTCACCCGGCAGGTCGTGCAGCGGTTTGCCGGCTACGAGGACTTCGACAGGCACGACTGCACCATCGAGGAGCGGGAGGAATACGAACCGTACATCGACATGGGCGCCGTGGTCTACGGCGGGGTTGACTATGAAAAGATCCTGAGGCAGGCCGAGGCCGAGGCCGATGTCATCGTCTGGGACGGCGGCAACAACGATACCCCCTTTTTCAAGCCTGACCTCCACGTGGTGGTCTTCGATCCTCACCGCCCCGGCCACGAAACGGCCTATCATCCCGGCGAAACCAACCTGATCATGGCCGACGTGGCGGTAATCAACAAGGTCGACAGTGCAGACCCCGAAAATGTGGGAAAAGTGCGAAGCGCCATCGAAGATAACAACCCCAAGGCGCAGATCGTCCTGGCCGATTCGGCCCTCACCGTCGAAGGCGGCGTGCAGATCCAAGGAAAAACGGTGCTGGTGGTCGAAGATGGCCCCACCCTTACCCACGGCGGGATGGCATACGGCGCCGGAGTGATTGCGGCCCGCCGATTCGGTGCGGCTGAGCTGGTCGACCCGAGGCCATACCTGGCCGGCTCCCTGAAGGAGACCTTTGCAAAATACCCCGGCATCGGCCCGCTGCTTCCGGCCATGGGATACGGAAGGCGGCAGATCGAGGAACTGCAAGAGACCATCAACCGCATCCGATGCGATCTGGTGCTGGTGGCCACGCCGGTGGACCTGGCCCGGATGATGACCCTCGACAAGCCGAGCATCCGGGTCCGCTACGGCTACCAGGACCACGGCAGGCCGACCCTGGCGCAGATCATTCAAGAGCGCATGCCGGGGTGATCCCGGCCGGCCGCCGCCGGACAATTTCTTGCGTCCCGGGCAAGTGATTTTGCACGGCATCTCTCATATGGAGGCTTCCATGGCGAAACCCGCGGAAGGCAAACCGATCCTTCTGGTCGCCCTGGGCGGCAACGCCCTGATCCGGAAGGGCCAGCGCGGCACCATCGAAGAGCAGTTCGACAATCTGCACCTTCCCATGCGACAGATCGCCGCGCTCGCCGAGCGCTACCGGCTGATCATCACCCACGGCAACGGCCCCCAGGTGGGAAACCTGCTGCTCCAGCAGGAAGCCTGCAAAGCGGTGCCCTCACTGCCCCTGGAAATCCTCGTCGCCCAGACCGAAGGCCAGATCGGCTACATGATCGAATCCACCCTGGATGAAGTGCTGATGGAGCGGGGGATCGAATTCAGGCCGCTGGTCACCCTGATCACTTACGTGGTGGTGGACAAAGACGACCCGTCTTTTCACCGCCCCACCAAGCCGATCGGTCCGGCCTACAGCCGGGAGGAGGCTGCGCGGCTTGCCTATCCGACGATCGAAACCCCCAAGGGCTACCGCCGGGTGGTGGCCTCGCCCGAGCCGGTCACCATCGTCGAGCGGCGGGAAATCCGAAAATTGCTGGAAATGGATTTCATCGTCATTGCCTGCGGCGGCGGCGGCATCCCGGTGATTCGGGAGGGAAGGGCGTTTAGCGGCGTCGATGCGGTGATCGACAAGGACCTGGTCAGTGCCCTGCTGGCCGAGGAGGTTGGTGCAGACCTCTTTTTATCGGCCACGGACGTGCCCGGAGTGATGCTCGGCTTCGGCGAGCCGGACCAGAAAATGCTTCGGACACTGACTGTCGACGAGGCGGTGGGCTATGCACAAAACGGGCATTTCGGCACCGGCTCCATGAAGCCCAAGGTGGAAGCCGCCGTCCGGTTCGTCCGGCGCACCGGAAAGCGTGCCGTGATCGTTTCGGTGGCAGAAATCGAAGCCGGGGTTTGCGGCACGGCCGGCACGCAGTTCGTTCTTGAGCAAAGGGACACCTAATGGATTGAATGTTTTTTCGAGGGTCCGTTCAGGTTCCAATTGACAGTGCCGTTCGGCGTTGATAATTTTGAGTTACACGGAAAGCTCTATATGATCCTGCGCTACCACCACAGCAGGGTTTGCGCACCAGCGAATCACTTCTCTTCGGCGCCTCCACCGATTTCCTGAACTAAAGCGAATCTTTTCAGTTCCATTCATTTGAATGGGGCAGCGCACACCATTGATGGGAGAAGAACGCTTCCACCAAGGGCCGCTTTTCGTTCCGAACCCGATAGCGAAAGGAGGGCACCATGGCCGTAAGAATCCTGATCAAAAGACGATTCAAGGAGAAGCATTTCAATGAAATTGTTGAAATGATTAGGGAACATCGCTACGGAGCCATGCACAAGGACGGGTACCTCTCGTCTGAAACCCTGTGGGACATCAAGGACCCTTTCCGGGTTGTGGTGGCTTCGAACTGGGAGACGCTCAGGCAGTGGAATGTGTGGAAAAACAGCGAAGAAAGAGTTGCCGCAGACAAGAAAATCGGTGAGTTTCTCGACGGCGAGACCGAATACGAGGAATACCAGTTGGGAATGTACCCCCATTGATGGAGCTGCCCAACGGCGGCTTCGGCGACATTCAACGGCGCACACCGGCACAAGCATCCCGGTGATGCACCCTTTACCTTCACCCCATCGGCGCGGGCGAATCTCATGTCACCCGCGCTGATTTTCGTTTTGCCTCTTTAGCCGATGGGTTGACCCGATTCCGTTGGCCGTTCGCGCAGCGATCCGCGTCGGCGCACTTTCCCCCTTGATGAAACCGCCGGCAGGATTTAATTGTCCGACAGCGAATCGCTCAGTGAATCCACTGAACCATCACAGGACCCATCATAAGGATGCATCATGAATCTGAATCAGAACGGAGGCGGCGCAGCAGCGCCCGGAGAACACCATCGGGTAAATATCCCCCGGGAGATCCGCAAGAAATTCGAGCATCCGACCAATATCCTGATCCGACGGATGCTCTGGCGACAGGGGCGGATCGTGTTCGGCAGCCTGATGGCGGCCCTGGGATTTTCCCTGTTTCAGGTGCCCTTCAATCTGGCCGCCGGCGGGGTCTCGGGGCTGGGCATCATTTTCAATCATTTTACCGGGTTTCCGATCGGCCTGATCGTGCTCGCCCTGAACGTTCCGCTGTTGGTCCTGGGGTTCTACCAGCTCGGACGCTGGCGCTTCTTGGTGTCCACGGTGGTGGCGGTGCTGTGCTTTTCCTTCGGGGTGGATTTTTTCAACATCTATCTGCCCGGAATGACCCAGGCCTGGCCCATCACTGACGACCGGCTGCTGGCCTCCATCTATGCAGGGGTGCTGTTCGGCATCGGCATGGGCCTCATCCAGCGGGCGGGCGGCACCGTGGGCGGCACGTCCATCCCGGCTCGAATCCTGTATGAGCGCTCCGGCTTTCCCATGGCCCAGTCTTATCTGTTCACCGACGGGGCGGTCATTGTCCTGGCCGGGTTGGTCTTCCGCTGGGAGGTGGCGCTGCTGGCGGCCCTGAGCCTGGTGTTGTCCGGAATTTTCTCCGACTACGTGCTGGAAGGGGTCAGCAAGGTGCGCACGGCCACCATCGTGACCCGAAAGCCGGAGGACGTTCGCTGGGCGATTCTCTATCAGCTCCGGCGCGGGGTGAGCCTGTGGCCGATCGAGGGCGGCTATTCGAAAACGCGCCGGACCATGGTTTTTTGCACGGTGCTGCGCTCCCGGGTGGCCGACCTGAAATACGCCATCGGTACGGTGGATCCCGACGCCTTCATCGTGATCGGGGTGGCCCAGCAGGTCGTGGGCGGCTACGGAAAGCGGGTGCCCGCCTCGGCGATCGGCGGCGTCAAGAACTCGGGCTGAAAAAACCTCAGCAAGACGATGACACCAGGAAAGAAAATGACGGCGGTCGAACCGGTCATGAAAACGGCAAACTGGGACTGTTTACGAAACCACCGAGCTTGAATGCAGTTTCACAATCCTGGTCCTCAGAGCCAGGTCAGAGGCAATTGGCTCTGCCTTTCAGCCCGAAGCGAACAAATTCGAAGCACGAATTTCGATATTCGAATTTCGGATTTAAGACAACTACAGGGATTCATGCCCTCCGGGTTTAACCCAAAGCCGGGTTCTCCGGGCCCGGATCTTTACTCTTGAACCCATGACGGCCCCTGCCGTCTGGCTTTTCGGACCTCCGACATCGGACCTCCGACATCTGACTGTTTCTTCCCAGCCTCCTGGCCTCCCAGCTTCTAAGCAGCGCGCATGCGCTTATCCCCTTGCCCCATGCAGCAGGGCGGCTCCGGCGTCGGACGTCAGCCGTATAGGCGCCCCAGGAAATAATTCATCTGCCGGTACCACCAGGGCCAGTCGTGATTCACGTCAGGTCCCCAGAAGTCGATCCAGGCAGGGACGTTCTTTTCCTTCAACAGTGCATCGAGGCGTCCGGTGTCTTCTATGCACGGCTCTTCCCAGGCGCCCCGGCCCACGCAAACGACGATCCGGCGTTGCCGGTACTGCGCCAGGAGCCCCGGATCGGTCAAGCCGGGCAGGTAGCTGATGGGAGAGTTGAAATAGACGGCGGCAAGATCGTCCTGGCTCAGCTGGAACTCGGGGCGGTCCAGTCGGTACAAGCCGCTCAGGGCGATGGTTCCTTCAAAGACGTCCGGATGCTTCAGAAAAAAATTGACGGCATGATATGCCCCCATGCTGCAGCCGTTGGCCATGACCCGCTCCTGCGCCATGCGGCAGTGGGTGCGGACAAACGGGACCACCTCTTCGATGATATACCGGTCGTAGCATTCGTGCCGGCTGTTTCGATCCGACGCAGAGACCGCAAAGTTGAACCAGCTTTCTTCATCGACGCTGTCCACGCAAAACAGCTTGATCTTGCCGGCGTCGATGAAGCCCTCCACCGCCTCGATCATCCCCATCCCCTCGTAATCGAAATAGCGCCCCCGGGAGCAGGGAAAGACGACAATCGGTTTGCCCCAGTGCCCGTAAACCTTCAGCGCCATCTCTCGGTTCAGGCTGGGGCTCCACCAGCTGTGGTGTTCGGTGTGCATTTGTGCGGTCTCCTCCATGCCATTTTGGGGCAGCCTTACACAGAGCTGCACAGGGGCCGGATGTCAGATGTCAGATGTCAGATGTCAGAAATAAATAGATGACAGCCCCGCCGCTGACCGCCGGGGCGGTTAGTTTGATCAAGGGTGAAACTATGCCATTTTGGTATAGTTTCACGTAAGCCCCGCCGGTCAGCGGCAGAGCCTGCTGCAAAGTGAAGTTTCATACGAGCGGCGTCTCTCGGCTTCACCCGGAAGAAGTCTCACCGTTGCATGACCGGGACGGTTCTCTTCAATATCCGACATCGGACATCCGACATCTGACATCGATTATATCTCCTCTGTCCGGTGGATGAACCCGACGATCTCCATCATTTTATCCAGGTCCTGGGTCCGGAAGATGTACCCGATGTCGCCCAAAGCGCTGCTGAAAACTCCCGGCACGCTTTGCACCTGGA
>CBFCZJ010000208.1:0-6954 GCA_965602445.1 uncultured Desulfobacterales bacterium
ACAGGCTCACCGTCCTGAGCGAAGTCGAAGGAGGATCCACAAAAACCTGGATTCCGGGTCAAGCCCGGAATGACGAACTTGATATGTCGAGGTTTCATACGAGCGCCGCCTCTGGCCGGCTGCGCCGACCATTTTGATCAAGGGTAAAACTATGCCATTTTGGCCTAGTTTCACATAAGTACCTATGAAAAGGGGGTGCGAAAATGACGGAAAGAATCGGACTGGTGGTCAGCGTTTTTGACAATCACACCGCAGAGGTGATGACGGACAAGAAAAGCGCCTGCGGCGGATGCGCAGACACCCGAAGCTGCAAGTCATGTCTGTCGGGGGGTGACAAGGTGATTGCCGTGGTTCGAAACGAACTTCAGGCCGATACCGGCGATATCGTGGTGGTCGAGCACACCAAAGGTGCACTTTGGCAGAGCGCCGCGCTGTTTTATCTGCTGCCGGTCCTCGGCCTGATGGCCGGCGCCTTTGCCGGTCTGGCTGTTGCCGGAGGCTGGGGCCTCGACGAGTCCGACGGTGCGGTGCTTTTCGGACTGACCGGGCTTGCCGCCGGCTTGCTGGCCGTATTTTTCACTTCCCGTTCGGCGTATGCAAAAGACCGCCTGGTACCGCGGATCATCAGGATCGCCGAGCACGGTGTCGGCCGGACCCAGGCCGTCGTGCAGCGGGCGTCGGCAGCGCCCACCCGGTCCTGCTGCGGTTGAGCCGTGTGGGGAAGCGCCGCTGGATGATCGGAGCGGGGAAAATACATCCCGATGCTTCCGAAGATACAGGATCGACGGGATACACCTCATTCCGGCAGGGTGTTATGATGAAATAATGACCAGGGCATCGCAAGTCGAAAGAAAGAGTGTCTTTCATGGGTGAAACGCCAAACAATCCGCTGTTTTCCACCGGAAGTGTCATCGACGGAAAGTGGATCCTGATGGAGAGAATCGGAAAAGGCGGTATGGGAGAAGTTTACCGCGCCCATCAGCTGAATCTGAAGCGGGATGTCGCCATCAAGATCATCTCCAAAGAGATGATGGAGGCCTTTGAGGACGATCCGGCCGAAGCCGAGCGCGCATTCAAGCGCCTCCAGCGGGAGGTGCAGACCATGGCGCAGGTGCGCCACCCCAACGCGCTTCAGATTTTCGACTTCGGTGAAATCGAGGTGCAGGGACAAAGCGGAAGCACCCCTATGCAGTACATCGTCATGGAGTATGTGCCCGGCAACACGCTGCGGTTTACCATGTCCGAAGACGGATTCGGTGAGAATTCCGATAATGTTCGAAAATGGCTTCGGCAGCATTTTTTCCCCGTTCTCGCCGGGATAGAGGCTGTCCATGGCAGGGAAATCGTGCACCGGGACATCAAACCCGAAAACGTGCTGATCGACGGCGACATTCCCAAGATCGCAGATTTCGGATTGGCGCGAAGCCCCCGGATGGGAGCGATCTCCAACTCTTGGGACGTCAAGGGAACCATGCACTACATGGCCCCGGAGCAGTTCATCGATTTTCGAAAAGTCGGCCCGACGGCCGACATCTACGCCCTGGGAAAAATCCTGTACGAAGCAGTGGAAGGGAAAATCGGCCCCGGGCTCGTCCCCTTGAAACAGGTCGGTCTTACAAATCCTGAGGGTCGTTTTTCAAAACAGATCGACGACGTCGTTCGCAAGGCGACCGCCGAAAACCCAGGCGACCGCTACCAGACGATTGCCGAGATGCGGACTGCCCTGACAGAAGCGATTCATCGGTCCGAGAAGGCGGCAAAGCCGGGCGGCAGAGGCCGGGGGCAGCGGCTGGTCCTGACATTGGCGGTACTGGCAATCGTGTCGGTTCTGGCCATGACTGCCTGGCACCTTGCGGGAGATCCGCCGGGCGGCCGGTCGCCGGTCGCCCAAGAGGCCTTTCAGGCCGTCGGCGAAGCACCACCGCCGGAGATCCACGGAAGGGACGGCAAGGAGATGGTGCTGATCGAGGGGCGACTGTCCACCGAGCCATCCGGACAGCCATTTTACATGGATCGCGAAAAAGTGTCCTACTATGACTTCGTGCAGTTTTTAAACGAGGTCAAAGATCGACTCGCGGTCCATGAAGGGGTCGTCGAAAGCGCAAACGGCGATATCTGGTACTACCTGGGAACCGGCTCGGAGCCCTACGGACAGATCTTTTACGAGCACGACCGGTTTCACCTGCGAGACCAGGACAACGCCGACCTTCCGGTGCGCCGGGTATCGTTTTTTGGCGCCAGAGCCTACGCTTTGCAATACGGAAAGCGGATTCCGACAACGGCCCAATGGGCGCGGGCGGTTTCCTGGGTGGAGGCTCGATTGCCCGAGGCGGCCTTCAACCCCGAACCCCCTTTAGATGCTGCACCTGAATCCATGCAGGAGCACATGCACATGATGGACATGAACCCGGCGCAGGAGCAAGCCGGCACCGGCGATGCAGGCACACGAGGCATTATGGGTCTTCCCCTGGCCGATCCGGCGATGCATTTGCGGGAGTGGGCGCTTGATGGAAAAGCCGGAAACCGTCCCTTGGTCGTCTCCTGGGCCTCGATGACCGGAGCAGGCGAACCGACGGCCCCCTATCGCTCCGAGGGGTTCGTCGATGTGGGATTTCGCACGGTGATGGACTTGAGTGAAATAAGCATGGAAATGATCAAAGGAGACAAACGATGAGCCTGATCGAATCGATCCATAGCATTTTGAAAAAGGCTGCGGGGCGTGAAGAAACGGGGCAAGAAAAGCCCGGCAGCCGGCCACAGCCCCCGCTGGAGTCCCATGAAGATCCCCAGCGCCTGCAGCAGATCCTGGACGGAATGGGAACCGGCACGGCCCGCCTGGTGATCGACAAGGAGGCCAGCCGCAAAATTTCTGAGGAATACGCGCTTAAAGGACTGTCCAACCGCGGGCGGTACTACGTCGCAAAGGTGGTGCGGCCGGACGGCAGCGTCATCGACGAACTGCTGGTCGACAAGCAGAACGGCAACGTGCAGTTTTTGGGTCGTTGAAAATGAGCGATCCGGCGTCAACACCGCTGTCTTTTCGTTTCAGATACGGAGGGTTGTCCGATATCGGCCGCCGGCGAAAGCGGAACGAGGACGGTTTCCTCGTGGTCGACCGGGCAGGGACGAAAGACAAGTCGGAGCTCCCGTGGTCGCTGTGTGCGGTGGCCGACGGCATCGGAGGGCACACAGCCGGTGACGTGGCCAGCAGTATGGCCTGTGATGGCCTGAAAGGGTTTTTCGAGAAACTGACCGAAAAGAAAACCGGCGTCCGGTCCCTTGATGCCCTTCGTCACAGCCTTGTGGAGGCATTTTTTGCCATCGACCGCCGGATCGGCCGCCTGGCCAGCACCGAAGAGGCCTATGCCCATATGGGGACAACCCTGTCTTCAATGCTCTTTGCCGGTGATCAGGCGATCATTGCCCACGTGGGAGACAGCCGGATCTATCGCCTCCGGGAAAACGGCTTGAATCAACTGACCACCGACCATACTTTCGTACAGGATCTGATCTCCTACGGGGAGCTGACGCCGGAGCAGGCCGCAGTGCACCCCTTCAAACACATGCTCACCGCCGCTATCGGCACCCAGGAGCCGTTGGAGGAGGTGTTTTATGACATGATCGCCCTGGAGGCGGAAGACCGTTTCCTTTTGTGCACCGACGGCCTTCACGACATGCTGGAGCATGAAAGGATTGCCGAGATCCTTGACCTGGGAAAGGGACCCCAGGAGACGGTTTCGATTCTGGTCGACGCTGCCAACGCCTGCGGCGGAAAGGATAATGTCACCGCTGTGGCCGTCTTTTTGGAGTGAACGGCCGCAGCGCCTCTTAAACCCTAAAATAGCAGGAGGAAAAAAGATGAGTTACTATATGGCAGGACGCAGCCGGCAACCGTTTGAGCAGGCCCTGAAGCGGGTCCAAAGTGCCCTGGCCGAAGAGGGGTTCGGTGTGCTGACCGAAATCGATGTCAAGGCCACGCTGAAAAAAAAGCTCGATGTCGATTTTCGCAACTACCGCATCCTGGGGGCCTGCAACCCACCCTTTGCCTACAAGGCGCTGCAAACGGAAAACAAGATCGGCACCATGTTGCCCTGCAACGTCGTCGTCCAGCAAATCAATGATGAGGAGGTGGAGATTGCCGCCGTCGATCCTGTAGCCTCCATGCAGGCCGTAGAAAATGAGGCGCTGGAGCCCATTGCGAAAGAAATCCGCGAAAAGCTGGGTGCTGTCGTGGCTCGTGCGACCGGATGAGGCGGACGAATGCTTGCTGAAAGAGACAGGTGATGCCTCGATGACCCCCCTGAAACGCGACAAGAAAAGTGCGACAGAAACAATTCGGCGCCGCTACGACCGGGTTTCCTTTTTCTTCGACCTGATGGAATGGCCCGTGGAGCGGCTCCGCTTCAGCGGCTGGCGAAGCCGGCTGCGGGATGCCGTCGCCGGCCCCCGGGCCCTGGAGGCGGGCGTCGGCACCGGTAAAAATATTCAATACTATCCTTCCGGTGTTTCGATCACCGCCATTGATTTCAGCGGCAGAATGCTCGCCAGGGCCGAGCGCTGTGCAAAACGGCTGAGCCGGGCGCTCGATCTGGTTCAAATGGATGCTCAGCACCTTGCCTTTCCGGACGCAAGTTTCGACACGGTCTTTGCCACCTTTGTGTTTTGTTCGGTACCGGATCCGGTGCAGGGTTTGACAGAGCTTCACAGGGTCTGCAAGCCGGAGGGCAAACTGATTCTCCTGGAGCACATGCGCCCGGGCAATCCCCTGCTCGGGATCCTTTTCGATCTGCTCAATCCCGTCGCCGTGCGCCTGAGCGGCGCCAATATCAACCGCCGCACGGTGAAAAACGTTAAAAAAGCGGGCTGGCGGATTACCGGGATTGAAAATCTTTCCTCGGACATCGTGCGATGGATCGAGGCAACCCCATCGGCCTGAATTAGAAGGGGAAGAGGGCCGCGGCGTTTTTCGGTCCTCCCGGGGGGGGAGCCAGTTTCCTTCATATCTTCACATCGCATCACGTGGCGATTTTCAAAAATCTCGCGTTGATGGCGACGATCACCGTACTTAAAGACATGAGAACCGCTCCCATGGCCGGAGACAGCAGCACGCCGTAGGAATACAGGACGCCTGCCGCAAGGGGGATGGCAAAGGCATTGTATCCCGTGGCCCAGGCCAGGTTCTGTATCATCTTGCGATAGGTCGCCCGGGAAAGGTCTAAAATGGCCGCGGCATCCATGGGATTGCTTCGCACCAGAATGATGTCCGCTGTCTGGACCGCCACGTCCGTGCCTGCGCCGACGGCGATGCCCACATCTGCCTGGGCCAGCGCCGGGGCGTCGTTTACCCCGTCTCCGGTCATGGCGACCACCAGGCCTCTTTGCTGGACCTCCTTGACTTTCTCCGCCTTTTTCTTCGGCAGAACCTGGGCGAAATACTCGTCGAGGCCGATCTCGTCTGCGACCCACTTGGCCACCAGCTCGTTGTCGCCGGTGAGCATCATGCACTGGATGCCCATCTGTTTCAATTTGGAGATTGCCTTCTTTGATTCGTCCCGTATGATGTCCGCCAGCGCGACGGCGCCTTTGAGTTCCCCTTCGATCAGAACGAAAACAACTGTTTTTCCCTGGGAATTGAATTTTTCGATCCTCTCGTCTTCCATGGAGATATTGTTTTCCTTGAGGTAGCCGGGGCTGACGACCTTGACCGGCTTGCCGTCCACGCTGCCCTGGGCGCCTTTTCCCGTGATCGCCTCGAAGTCTTCCACCCGGGGCGGCTTTTCAACTTCATCGGCGATTGCCTTTGCGATCGGATGTTCAGAATGGGCCTCGACGGCGGCGGCGTATTTGAGCAGCTCGTTTTCATCCATTGCGTCTGAAAAGGCCACCGTATCGGTCACACCGAATTCCCCCCGGGTCAGGGTGCCGGTTTTATCGAAAATAATCGCCTGGATATTGCGGCCCCTTTCAAAGGCGGCCCTGTCCCGGATGAGAAGGCCGTTTTTGGCGGAAAGCGCCGTGGAAACGGCGACCACAAGCGGTACGGCAAGTCCCAGGGCATGGGGACAGGTAATCACCATGACGGTCACCGTCCGCTCCAGGGCGAAAGCAAAGTCCCGGCCCAGGAGGCCCAGCCAGACGGCCAATGTGACGGCGCCTGCTGTCAGCGCAATGACCGTGAGCCACAATGCGGCGCGGTTGGCCAGGTCCTGGCTTCGGGATTTGCTCTGCTGTGCCTCTTCGACCAGGCTGACCATCTGGGACAGAAAAGAGTCGGAACCGGTCTTTTGGACTTCAGCCGTGATCGAGCCCTCGCCATTGATGGCGCCCCCGATGACCTTGTCGCCCGTTTGCTTTTCCACCGGTTTGGATTCTCCGGTGAGCATGGCTTCATTGACCGAGCTGGTCCCTTCCACCACCTCCCCGTCGACCGGCACCTTTTCCCCCGGCTTGACCAGCACGCGGTCGCCGGGTTGAAGGTCCTCGATCGGGACGTCTTCGGTGCTTCCGTCCTCCATGACTTTGTGGGCGTCGGACGGCATCAGCTTGGCAAGTTCTTCCAGGGCGCGGGATGCGCCCATGACCGACTTCATCTCGATCCAGTGGCCCAGGAGCATGATGTCGATCAGGGTGGCCAGCTCCCAGAAAAAAACCTTTCCGCTCAAACCAAAGACCACAACACTGCTGTACCCGTAGGCGGTGGCAATGGCCACGGCGATCAAGGTCATCATCCCGGGCTGCTTTTTTCCCAGCTCGTCAAAGAGCCCTTTCAGAAAGGGCCAGCCGCCGTAAAAGAACACAAACGAGGAAAGCAGCCACAATATGTAGATATCGCCGGGAAAACCGAGATCCTGTTTGAAACCGAGAAAGGACTGGATCATCGGAGACAGGGCCAAAATCGGAACCGTCGCACCCAAAGAAATCCAGAAACGTTTTCTGAAGTCGGCCACCATGTGC
>CBFCZJ010000209.1:0-6953 GCA_965602445.1 uncultured Desulfobacterales bacterium
CGCGGAGGTCGTGCCCTACAAAAACCGCGGCTTCGACCGAAGTTTCATACGAGCAAGAGGCCGCTATCTACTATCCGGCATCAATGCCGATGCCCTCCAAAGCGGTACGGCATCGATGGCAGATTCCCGGATGCGCTTCGTCCTCTCCCACGGACCCGTCGTGCACCCAGCATCGTTCGCATTTTCCCCCTTCGGCAGGCATGACGGAAACGGCCATGCCCGGCACCTCTCCGGTCGCCTCCCCCTCCGGCGGGGTCCCTTCGACCAGCTCGGCATGGGAGGTGATCAGAATCGAGCGGAGGTCTTCGGAAAACGGGGCAAGCGCCCGGTAAAGCTCGTCTGAAGCGGTAAGGGTGACCGACGCATCCAGGGAGTGTCCGATGCGCTTTTCTGCCCGGGCGGCTTCGATGGCCCGGGTGACCTCCCCGCGAACCTTGAGCAGCCGGTTCCAGCTTTCGGCCAGCGCAGGGTCGCGCAGGCGTTCATCCACCTCGGGCATGCCGGCCATGTGAACGCTTTCTTCCCGCTGGTCCGGCGATGGCATGTACTGCCAGATTTCTTCTGAGGTAAACGACAGAATCGGGGCCATGATGCGCACGATCCGCTCCAAAATCATCGCCATCACGGTCTGGGCGCTTCTTCTTGCCATGGATTTCGGCGGCGAGGTGTAGAGCCGATCCTTGAGCACATCCAGGTAAAACGCCGAAAGATCCAAGGCGCAGTAGTTGTGAAGCGCGTGGTAGATGACGTGAAACTCGTATTCCTCGTAAGCGTTGCGGGATTTTCGAACCAATTCCTGGAGATTGTGCAGGGCGAACCGATCGATGCCGGGCATCTGTTCGAAGTCGACACTGTCGACGGGCGGATCAAAGTCATACAGGTTGCCCAGGATAAAGCGGCAGGTGTTTCGAATCCTCCGGTAGGCGTCGGTGAGCTGCTTTAAAAACTTGTCCGAAATCCGGACGTCGTCCCGGTAGTCGGAGGCCGATACCCATAGCCGGAGAATCTCCGCACCGTACTTTTTGATCACCTCGCCCGGCGCCACGATATTGCCCAGGGATTTGGACATTTTCTTTCCGTCGGCGTCGACGACATATCCGTGGGTCAGCACGGAATCGTAGGGCGCCCTTCCCCGGGTGCCCACGGCGGTGAGCAGGCTGCTGTGAAACCATCCCCGGTGCTGGTCGCTTCCCTCCAGATAAAGGTCTGCCGGCCAGGTCAGGTTGTCCCGCTGTTCCAGCACCGCCGCATGGCTCACCCCTGAGTCGAACCAGACATCGAGGATATCGGTCTCCCGGTCAAACTCCGCTGCGCCGCAGTGGGGGCATGCCGTAGCTTCCGGCAAAAGCGCTGCCGCGTTCTTTTCGAACCAGACATCCGCCCCGTTCTGTTCAAAGAGGCGGCAGACGTGGTCGAGGATCTCCTGGGTCAGAAAATGTTCGCCGCAGGCCGTGCAGGAAAACATGATGATCGGCACCCCCCAGGCACGCTGGCGCGAAACGCACCAATCAGGCCGGTTTTCGATCATGCTGTAGATCCGGTCGCGGCCCCACCTGGGAACCCATTTGACCCGATCGATCTCTTTTAAGGCCTGCCGGCGCAGGCCGGTCTTGTCCATGGAGATGAACCATTGGGGGGTCGCCCGGAAAATCACCGGCTCCTTGCACCGCCAGCAGTGAGGATAGGAGTGAACGATCCGCTCTTCGGCGAGCAGGGCACCGGCTTCCTTGAGCTTGGCAGTGATGTCGGCATTGGCGTCGAAAACGAACTGGCCGGCAAAAAAGCCGACGTCCTCGGTGAAGACTCCCTGGTTGTCCAGCGGCGAATAGACTTCCAGGCCGTACTGGAGGCCTACGTCGTAGTCTTCGCGCCCATGGCCCGGAGCCGTGTGGACACATCCGGTCCCGGCCTCGAGGGTGACGTGGTCGCCTAAAACGACCAGCGATTCCCGGTCATAGAGGGGATTGCGGCAGCGCTTGTTTTCCAGATCCTTGGCGTCGATTTTTTCCAGCACCCGGCTTCCGGGGGTGCCGAAGCTCTCCATGCACATCGGCGCAAGCCGTCCGGCCAGGATATACGCCTCGTCGTTTCCGGCATCCATGGCCACGTACTCGAACTCCGGATGAAGGGCAATGGCCAGGTTGGCCGGAATGGTCCAGGGCGTGGTGGTCCAGATGACCACAAAGACCTGCTTGCCGGCCAACGCCGGATATCGATCGGAGATGTCGTCTTCCAGGGCGAACTTGAGATAGATCGACGGCGACGGTTCATCGGCGTATTCGATCTCGGCTTCGGCAAGGGCGGTCTGGCAGGTGCAGCACCAATAAATCGGTTTTTTGCTCCGAAACAGGTTGCCCCCCAAAGCGAACTTGCCGCACTCCCGGGCGATGGTCGCCTCGTAGACATAGTTCATGGTCAGATAGGGGTCGTCCCATTGGCCGAAGACCCCCAACCGTTTGAATTCGTTTCGCTGGATGTCGAGATACTTTTCCGCATAGGCCCGGCATCTTCGCCGGATATCGGCCTGGCTCATGTCATGCTTTTTTTCGCCGAGCTCCTTTTCCACGTTATGCTCCACGGGCAGGCCGTGGCAGTCCCAGCCGGGCACGTAGACTGCGTCGAATCCCATCATTTGCCGTGATTTGACCACGATGTCTTTGAGGACCTTGTTCAGGGCGGTCCCCATATGAATATGGCCGTTGGCGTAAGGCGGGCCGTCGTGAAGAATGAAGGGTTTTTTCCCGGTGCTTTGCTCCCGGATCTTGTCATAGACGTTCGTCTTGTCCCATTTTTCGAGCCACTCCGGCTCCCGCTGAATGAGGCTGGCCTTCATCGGAAAATCGGTTTTCGGCAGATTGAGGGTTTTTTTGTAGTTCATGCAGCGGTTCCTCCGGCCTCGGTTAGGGGCTTTTATACAATCGCGAAAACGACTTTATTAAATGGAAAGGCCTTGAGTGTCAAGCAAATAGCCTCTCCTGCAGCAACGCATTCCGCTAACAAAATCCCAGCGCGGCCCAGGATAGGGCGCCAACAGCAAGGATGTCGACTACACCGGCTTGACGTTGCTCACGGAATCAATTACGCCTATTTTTATAGGGATTTTCATATTTCCGTTCCGTTTATCCCTCCGGCGGCGAAGCCGCCGCCAATAAATACGCGGAGCGGATTTATCGCGGAGCGCATTTATGTTCGACTACCTGATGTCTGAAGAGGTGCTGGCCCTGAGAGACGAGGTCCGGGATTTCATCAAGTCGGTCCCGCGGCGGCTCATTCTCGACATGGATCGCAACCAAATCCAGTTTCCAAAGGAGTTTCTCAAAGAAGCCGGCCAAAGACGCCTCATGGGATGCCGCTATCCGGCCTGCTGGGGCGGAAGGGATCTTGACTGGGCGGCCACCTGCATGGTCATGGAGGAGGTCGGCTCCCTTGGCTACATCTTTGCCTGCATCTTCGGCGTCGGTGCCGAACTGGTCTGCGACGCCATTATCTGCCACGGAACCGACGAGCAAAAGGAAAGGTACGTCAAACCCCTTCTGGCCGGAGAGCTTTATGCCGCAGAATGTCTTACCGAACCGCGGGGCGGCTCGGATTTTTTCGGCACCGCCACCACGGCCCGGCGCCAGGGGGATCATTTCATTCTCAACGGCGAAAAGCGCTTCATCGTGGGCGCAGAAGGCGCAGACTATTTCCTGGTCTATGCCAGGACCGACCCGGAGGCAGAACCCCACAAGTCCATGACCTGCTTTGTCGTGGACCGGGGACCGGGGGTTGAAACCCAGTACCTATACGGCCTGATGGGATGCCGGGGCGGCGGCGCCGGACGACTCGTGTTCAAAGATGTCCGGGTGCCGGTGCAAAACGTGGTCGGAAAAATTCACGGCGCCTATGCCGTATTCAACACGATGATGATCCCCGAGCGCCTCGGCACCGCCGCCATGACCATCGGTGCCGCCCGCCCGGCCCTGGAGGTGGCCACCGGCTACACGACCCGGCGCAAGGCCTTCGGCCAGGTCATCAACCAGTTTCAGGGCGTGAGTTTCCAGGTGGCCGAAGCGGCCATGCTCTTGGATGCCGCCCGCTCCCTGGTCTATACCACCTGCCGGGCGGTGGACGGCGGCATTGACCATCGCCGGGTCCGCCGGATGGTCTCGGAAACCAAAAAATTCGTCACCGAATCGTGTCAGAAGGTCGCCCACAACGCCATGCAGGTCATGGGCGGCATCGGCTACACCGACATCTACCCGGTGGAGCGGATCTTTCGCGACCTTCGGCTCTCTTCGATCTGGACCGGCACAAATGAAGTGATGTCCATGATCATCGCAGCCGAGTGGTACCGGGAGCATCTGGCCGCGCACAAGTCGGCCGCCACCCGGGACCTTGAACATGACGCCGACGGCGCCGATGAGACGGCGGAAAAAGTCTTCGAGTAAAAATGCCGGCGCATTTTTACATGAAGGGCGGCTTTGCCGCCCCTGCTGTTCAATGACGCGCGGGCGAAAGAAACGGCCCATTGAACACCCTGCCCTTTGTTTCACGATTCGCCCTTCAATACGCTGCACAAAATCCGGTGTGCCGGTGCAGCAGGATCCGGGCAGCGGGCGGTAGCCATCGGTCCTGAACCGCTGTCTGCCCTCCTGGACGCGTCTACCATCTCTGTCTCGACATTTTTCAAATTCCAAGCGATATCTAATTGTTAGCCCCATCTCTCCTCATCTTCGGTGTGGATTTCGATCTTTTCTTCCCCCTGACAGACGATCGGAACAAAAGTTGCTTAGCGATTAAGATACGCTTGACAGCTCTTTCTTTTCAAATCCCCCTAAATCCCCCTTTTTTCAAAGGGGGACTTTGGGGCTTTCGCCATTCGGGAACCCAAACAAATGCCCGGAGCGCTCCCCGCTTTGAACAAAGGGGGTGGGGGGGATTTAACATCCGCTGCAGAAAACCGAAGAGTTCAAACTTGATGCCTTCGTAAAAAGTCCGAATATTCTTTTCTCCGTCATTCCCGCGAAAGCGGGAATCCAGTGTTTTCTAATACTTATGAAAACTGAATAAAGCCCGACGAAGGTTTCGGGTACTTTTTACGATTTCATCAACCTTGAACCTAAGACGCCGCGTCAGCGGCAAGGCTCATATGGAGGAACCCATGTCTCTTGGAAAAAACGGGTTCAGCAAGGTCGAACTTCTCGTGTGTCTGGGTATCTGTTCGGTCCTGGGGGCGGCCGGCGGCGTCGGTTTGAAACAGCACCTTCCGAATTTCAGGCTCAGGGGCGCGGTCCAGGAAATGTGCACCGTGATGCAGGCGGCCCGGATCTTCTCCATCAAGCAAGACAAGGAAGTCGCCGTCATTCTTTCCGGCGGGAAATGCTGCGAGGCCTTTGTGGACGACGGCTCCGGTCCTGGGGCGATCGCCGGAAACGGAATCCGAGAAATCGGAGAAAGGCTGCTCTGCCAGAGAGCCTTTGGCCCGGGTGTGGAAGTCAGCAAGATCACTTTCCGGACGGGCAGACTGCGGTTCAACAGCCGGGGAATGCCCCGGAACCCGGGTTCGTTCTACCTGAAAAATACAAAGGGAAAATACCTTGGAATTTCGGTTTCTTTTGCAGGATCTTTGACCCTCAAAGAAAGCACGGACGGGGGAAGAACATGGAAAAGGCGGTAGCGCAAAGCGCTGCGCGCTTTGCGCTACCGCCTTTTCCTGCTGGGATGCTGGGAAGCGAGGATGCAAGGAGGCTATTAAAACCGCTTAAACCCAGGCGATGCTGAATTCCGGCGCCCCTGTTTCCGCCTTCCAGCTTTCCAGCATCATAGCCTCCCAGCGTCCCAGCCTACCTGATTCCCTTGTCCGACTTCACCTTTTCGTAGGCCTCCTGGATCTCGCGGAACTTGTCCTGGGCAAACCGGGTGAACTCTTCGGGCAATCCCTTGGCGGCGATCTTGTCGGGGTGGTATTCCTGAACGAGCCTGCGGTAGGCCCGCTTGATCTCCTCGGCCGAATCGTCCCGGGCCACCCCCAATACGGCATAGTCGCTTTCCACGTCCGAGGCGTAGCTTTTTCGGATCCGGCGGTAGCGCTCTTCACCGACCCCGAAAATCCGCGCCGCGGATCGGATCATCGATTCACCTTCTTCGGTGAGTCTTCCATCGGCCGTGGACAGCCGGAAGAGAATGTCGAGCATGAATTCGAGGATCTGGGGCTGATACCGAAACTGCTCGTAGAACTGACCGGCAAAATCCTCGAATGTCTGGGGAGAATCCAGGGCGGTTTGGAAAATCCCCACGGCGGCATTCCGGCTCTGGGGACTCAGGCGCAGGTCCTCGGCCATGAAACGCTCGATCGTGTCGATCTCGGCTCGGGACACGTGGCCGTCGGCCCGGGCCACCTTGGCCAGCATGGAAAACACCGCCACAAAGAAGGTCATGTTGGCCTGTTCGTGGCTGGAAAGATATGGAAGCCGGCCGCCGCCTTCCATTTGCTGGTTCTTGTCGAAGGCATGACCAAATACCGCCCCGGCCACTGCGCCCAGCGGACCGCCCAGGGCAAACCCCAGGGTTCCGCCCACTAGTTTTCCCATCCACCCCATAAGTTGGATACCTCGGTGGTTCGGTTTTTATCAAATGAGACCGTCAGCAGGAATCAGTCCCGCCGCTGGCCGCGAGGCGGTCAGTTTGATCAATACTGAAACTTCACAGCCCGTCATCCCCCGCAAGGATCGCGGGATCTGCGACCGGCCGCAGCGAAGCCCCGCATCAAAGCCTGCCCCGGACTTGATCCGGGGTGCGGGATAAACTCCGAGCCGGGATCCAGGGAAAGAACTGGATGCCGGATCAAAGCCTGCCCTGGACTCGATCCAGGGTCCGGCATGACGAACTTGATATGTCGAAGTTTCATACGCGGGGTGCCTCTGGCCGCCAAGGCCTCCAGTTTGATCAATACTGAAACTTCCCCCGAAGCC
>CBFCZJ010000210.1:0-6935 GCA_965602445.1 uncultured Desulfobacterales bacterium
GCCAGCGGGAAGGTTTGGATGCGGACGTGTATAGCAGGGTCAAAGCGCCTTCGGCTCTTTGACCCGCTGGAAGGCTGGGATGCTGGGATGCAAGGAAGCCTGGCGCTGACGCGCCGGTTTTTTTCTGTTTGTGGTCTTCAAGCCTCCCAGCATCCCAGCATCCCAGCATCCCAGCCAGTATGAATGTACCGCCTCTTCATCGCCAGAATCCGCGAAACGCTTCTGTCATTGGCCTGCCGCAGAGCCTCCGAGGTTTTGATCGAGGAAAGGATCTGATGAAAGGCGCCCTCGATGTCCGGGCTTCGGTGGCAGATCAGGGCAAGATCGATCTCCGCCGACAGGGTGCGCGACACGGCTGTAGCAAGGTCGATGTGCTTGCCGATAGCCCCCATGTCCAGATCGTCGGTCATGGTCACCCCGGCGTATCCCATTTTTTCCCGAAGCAGCCGGCCGGCCACGGCCGTTGACAGGCTGGCCGGCCATTCCGGATCCAGCCCGGTGTATCGGATATGGGAAAGCATGACACCGGCCACGCCGCTTTCGATGGCGGCCCGGAAGGGGATCAGGTCGGCGGCTTCCAGCAGCTCGTACCCGGCATCGAGCACCGGCATGTCGAGATGAGAGTCGAGGGTGGTCCGCCCGATGCCAGGAAAATGCTTGGCGACGGCCATGACCCCGGCAGACTGGAGGTGGCGGATGATCGCAGAGCCGAGACGGGCCGCCCGCTGCGGATCGGGGCCGAAGGACCGCTCGGCCATGATGCTGTCGATTTCTACCGGCGCCAGGTCGAGCACCGGGGCGAAGTCCATGTTGATTCCCACGGACAACAGCTCTTGTGCGGTAATCTTTGCAAACCGCACCGCATCGTCTTCATCTGCCATCTTTGCGATGCCGGCAAATTCGGTAAACGGCGCTCGAAGACGGGCGACCGGACCGCCCTCCTGATCCACGGCAATGATCAGGGACGGTTGGCCGCAGGCGCGGGCATGCGCCTGGCAGGCGCCGGTCAGCTCCCGGAGCTGATTGGGCGATTCGACGTTGCGGGAAAAGATGATGATGCCGCCGACTTTGATGTCACCAATCAGAAATTCGAGGTCTGCGTCGAACCGGGTGCCGTCGAATCCCACCAGCAGGCGCTGGCCGGCGAGTTGGCGGCGGGTCAGGTTGAGTGGTTGATTGGACATATAGGTTGATTGGTCGATTGGTTGACTCGTTGATGGGTTGGAAACGCGCCGGAATAACATTCCAAAAAATGGCCGTGCGACGCCCGCCCGGACCTTCTTTTCGAAACGCAAAACATGGCAGCGCCCTCGTTCCTGCCCCTGTTTTGGCACACCCCACTTGACCGATCAACAAATTAACCAATCAACCGAATTAACCGCTTGCGGCTTATGAAAATTGGGACTCTTCGGTGGATCCCTTCAGTGCCGAAGTGGAACTTCGGCCCGCAGTAACGGCTTCTATAAGTCGGTCGAAATACCCCGCACCGACAAATTTCTGGTGGGTGGTGGCCATGTATCCCTTTTCCTTGCCTCCGGCAAACTCCTCCTGCTGGAATTCGGCATAGGCGAGCATGCCCTCGTCGCGATAGCTCCGGGCCAGGTTGAACATCCCCAGGTTCAAGGCATGGAAGCCCGCCAGGGTGACAAACTGGAACTTGTATCCCATGGCCGCCAGTTCCGTTTGAAACTTGGCGATGGCGGCATCGTCCAGATGCGCTTTCCAGTTAAAGGACGGAGAGCAGTTGTAACTGAGCAGCTTGTCTGGATATTTCGCGCGGATCCCTTCGGCGAACTTCTTTGCCTGGTCAAGATCAGGCTTGGAGGTTTCACACCAGACCATGTCCGCATAGGGAGCATAGGCCAGGCCCCTGGCGATGGCGGCGTCCACCCCGCGTTGGATGTAGAAAAAGCCCTCGGAGGTGCGTTCCGTGCCGCTGATGAAGGGACGGTCGCGCTCGTCGATGTCGCTGGTGAGCAGCCGGGCGTCTTCCGCGTCGGTCCTTGCAATGAGAAGCGTCGGCACGCCGCAGACGTCGGCAGCCAAACGTGCGGCAATCAGCTTGGTGATCGCCTCGGAGGTGGGCACCAGCACCTTGCCGCCCATGTGGCCGCATTTCTTGGCGGAAGCCAGCTGGTCTTCGAAGTGGACACCGGCGGCCCCTGCTTCGATCATCTGCTTCATCAGCTCGTACGCGTTCAGCGGCCCCCCGAAGCCGGCTTCGGCATCGGCCACGATCGGGGCAAACCAATACGGGCCGCCCTTTCTCCCGTCGAGGACCTGAATCTGGTCTGCCCGGCGAAGGGCGTTGTTGATCCGGCGGACGACCATCGGCACGCTGTTGGACGGATACAGGCTCTGATCGGGGTACATCTCGCCGGCCAGGTTGGCGTCGGCGGCCACCTGCCAGCCGCTCAGGTAGATCGCCTTTAAGCCGGCCTCCACCTGTTGAACCGCCTGGTTGCCCGTCAGTGCACCAAGCGCGGCGATATACGGCTCGGACTTGAGCAGATTCCAGAGACGCTTGGCACCCGCCTTGGCAAACGTATGCTCGATTTTCAGCGTGCCCCGTAGTTTGAGCACCTCTTCTGCACTGTATGGCCGGACAATTCCCTTCCACCTCGCATCGGCGTCCCATTCCCGGCGAAGCTCCTGTGCCTCGTCCACGTCGATTTCGTGACACTCCATTCTCCGGCAAAACTCCCGGGCCCGCTCCTCGAATGATTTTGCCATGTCTTTATTCCCCTTCATATATGTCAGGTTGCAGGTTCGCCAGGCAAGGCCATATCGGTGGTTCAGCCACCAGGCAAAATCGGTTGATTGGTTGACTGGTTGAATAGTCGATTGGGAGAAAATATCGAGCAATCTTCTGCAAAAGATAGAACCACCGGTTAATGGAGTCCGAAGGCGGCTTTCCTATTTGACGACTCAACCATTCAACCAATCAACATTTTAGCATAAAAAGAGCGGCAGACGATTACTCCAGATGCTCATACGCCCGAAGCGTCAAAAACTCCTCCAGCTCGGGATTGGCGACAATCTCCTCGAAAAGGCCTCGCGCCTTTTCAAAGTTTCCCTCCTCATAGGCCTTGGCGCCCACCGCAGTCCGGATTTTTTCCAGCTCCTCGTCCATGACCTTCCGAACCTGTTGTAAGGTTACCTTCGGGCCGTTTTCCAGCTCCCCCTTTGGGTGATGAACCCACTGCCATACCTGCGTGCGGGAAATTTCAGCGGTGGCGGCATCCTCCATCAGATGGTTGATGGGAACGCAGCCGTTGCCGCTGAGCCACTGGGCCATGTATTGGATGCCGACGCTGATATTGGTGCGAAGCCCTTCTTCGGTGATGGTGCCGCTGGGAAGCCGGAGCAGGTCGTCTGCGGATATCTTCACGTCCTGGCGCAGGCGTCCGACCTGATTCGACTCGGGCATAGCCTTGTCGAATTCCTCTTTGGCGAGAGCCACCAGGCCCGGATGCGCCACCCAAGTGCCGTCGTGGCCGTCTCCGGCTTCTCGGGTCTTGTCCTGACGAACCTTGCCAAGCGCTTCTTCGTTTTTTGCCGGATCGTTTTTGATCGGTATCTGGGCGGCCATTCCCCCGATGGCATGGGCGCCGCGGCGGTGGCAAGTCCGAATGGCCAGAAGCGAGTAGGCGTGCATGCAGTGCCGGGTCATGGTGATCTGCGCCCGATCCGGAAAGATGTAGCCGGGTACGTTCTTGAATCGCTTGATGAAGCTGAAGATGTAGTCCCAACGGCCGCAGTTGAGGCCTACGATGTGATCCTTGAGCTCGTAGAGGATCTCATCCATCTGGAACGCCGCCGGCAGCGTCTCGATAAGAACCGTCGCCTTGATCGTTCCACGCTCGACGCCGGCAAGCTCCTGGGCCGTGTTGAAGACGTCGTTCCATAGACGAGCCTCTTGATGGCTTTCGAGCTTGGGAAGATAAAAATACGGGCCCGTGCCCTGTTCGATCAGACGTTTGGCATTGTGGAAAAAGTAGAGCCCGAAGTCGAAAAGACTCGCCGACACCGGGCGACCATCGATCTGGACATGTTTTTCAACAAGGTGCCAGCCCCGGGGCCGGACGATCAGTACCGCGGTCTGCTCGTTGAGACGGTATGACTTGCCTTCCGGAGTTGTCAGGGAAATGGATCGATTTACGGCGTCGACGAGGTTGACCTGGCCCTGGATCGTTGCCTCCCAGGTGGGCGAATGGGCGTCTTCGAAATCGGCCATGAAGGTGCTTGCCCCGGAGTTGAGGGCGTTGATGACCATCTTGCGGTCCACCGGCCCGGTGATCTCCACCCGCCGGTCCTGAAGGTCTGCCGGAACAGGGGCAATCCGCCACTCCTGCTCCCGAATGTCACGGGTTTCGGAAAGAAAGTCCAGCCGCCCACCGGCGTCGATGGCCTCCTGGACCCGGCGTCGGGCGTCGAAAATGGCTTTTCTCCGATCTTCGAACGCCCGGGCCAAAGAGGCTACGAATCCAAGGGCCTCAGGGGTCAGGATGCGCTCAAATGGCTCGGAAACCGGGGCGAGCACTTCTACGTCTGGATCTGTCGATTCGACATCCATGGCCAGCACCTCCTTTTTCCAGTCCATGATCTGACAGGCTTCGTTTGCGGCTGGAAAGCTTTCGCGGAGAAGGGGGTCGTCCCCCCCACCGTCGTTTACCGAACCGATCGTAAATTCACGGCACCGGCAACCCCTTTGGCCGCGGGGGCGGAAGGCAGGGGCAGCTATAGCAAAATGTTTCTTTCCGGCACCTCGCGCGGTTTGCGATACATCAGCGGCAGAGAAAGATAAGCGATGCGGTATCAGTTGCGAGTTGGAAAGTCGAGTTGGCAAAATCCGGTAAACTGAAAAAAATTTTAACCACGGCCAAACGACATGTCAAGCGGTGCGTTTTCCTTGACGCCTGCTTGCTTGACGCGATTTGTGTCTCTGCCTATTATTACTACAATTGTTTTTAAAAGCCGCTCAAAAAGAGGCCAGTGGATACACAGACGCTACAAGTGCAGGATGCAATGGCAGAAAGGATCTTCGGGGGGTATCTCTCCTACCGGCTGGCGTTCGACCGGATCACGCGGTCTGCCCCGGCGCGCTTCCATCAGCGAGACTGGATAGGAACCCACGAGGATGTCGTCAAAAGAATCGAGGTATACAAAAGTCAGGTGGACCATTGCGTGACGGCGCTTTTGGCCCTCCTGGAACATGAAGGGCTGCGTCCCAGGTCAGACCCGGCACTCAAAGGCCGCTACCTGGAAAAAATCAAGCTGCGGGCCGATGAAGAACTTTCCAAGACGTTCTACAATTCGGTCATCCGCCGTGTGCTGGAAACCGTCGGGGTCAATCCAGCGGCCGAATTCGTGGATACCGATTTCCGGGACCCCTTGCAGGCAGCCGCTGCGGGCAAAAGCACCTTCGCTTTTCCGATGAAAGGGACCATCTGCGAAACTCTGAAAGAAATCATCGAACAATACCGCCGGGAACTGTCGCTTTCGGATCCGCAATCCGACGTGGATCTGCTCTCTGCGGCCGTCAATACCAGGATATCGACCCGGGCGGCCGGGTCCCGCATCCGGGGGATCGAAACCCTCAAGCCCGTCTTTTATCACAACAAGGCAGCGTACATCATCGGTCGAATCCTTCTGGAGAGAACATCCATTCCCCTGGTGCTGCCGATTGGCAGCGACGAGCGGGGAATCTACGTCGATGCCGTGCTCATGACCGAGGTCGAGGTAAGTGTTCTGTTCAGCTTCACCCGCACCTATTTCCGGGTGGAAGCGGAAACGGTCGCCCCCTCTTCCATTATCCGGTTTCTCAAAGAACTGATGCCCAAAAAACCGGTTTCGGAACTGTACACCGCCATCGGTTTTCACAAACACGGAAAAGCCGAGCTTTTTCGAGAGCTGCAGCGCCACCTGGCAGGGACAAAGGAGAAATTTCACCTTGCCCCCGGTGAACGGGGAATGGTCATGGCTGTTTTCACCATGCCCTCCTTCGACGTCGTTTTCAAGGTGATCCGGGACCGTTTCGAATACCCCAAGAGCACCAATTCCCGACACGTCAAGGATCGATACGGGCTCGTTTTCCGCCACGACCGGGCCGGGCGCCTGGTGGAGGCCCAGGAGTTCGAGCACCTCCAGATCGACCGGCGCCGGTTTTCCGAAGATCTCCTTTCATTTCTGGGACGAAACGCACGGCGGTATGTGAAGATCGAGTCGGATTGGGTGGAGCTTCGCCACGTCTACACCGAGCGGCAGATCGTCCCTCTGGATGTCTATCTCAAGCAGGCAGATGCCGGCACAGCCCGCGAGGCTGTCCGCGACTACGGCAACGCCATCAAAGAGCTGGCCTACACCAACATCTTCCCCGGGGACCTGTTCATGAAGAACTTCGGTGTGACGCGCCATGGACGGGTCGTGTTTTACGACTACGACGAACTTTGCCTGCTAACGGACTGCCGCTTCCGAAAAATTCCCGAAGCCCGGGAGCCGGAGAGTGAGATCGCCCGGGAGCCATGGTTTTTCGTGGATGAAAACGACGTCTTTCCCGAAGAGTTTCCTGCCTTTATTGGATTGCCCCAACCGTTGATGGCCATTTTCGAAAAAGAACACGGAGAGCTTTTCAGCGTCGATTTCTGGAGACAGGTCCAGCAGGACTTGCAGGCAGGAAAGATGTTCAACCTCTTTCCATACCCGGAGTCATGCCGCTTGCCCCGCTTTCCGGCCGAACGGCAAGGCAGACCGTTCCGGAAAAAAATGCGCAACCCACTGTAGGCAACGGCCAGCCGGATGAGATGAAACTGTTTTCATATAATATTTTGATATTTCTACATTTTCCCTGTTACTTTTCTTTGCTCGCCCAAAGAAAAGTAACCAAAAGAAAAGGCGCCCTGCGCCCCGCTTCTTCCTGCGCGTCGCAGAAACGG
>CBFCZJ010000211.1:0-6918 GCA_965602445.1 uncultured Desulfobacterales bacterium
TTGGATAAAAAAACCGGGCCGATTCGACCCGGTTTTTTAACTTATTGACATAACATTTAATCAAATAAATTTTGGCGCCGAAGGCGTAAAAATTTATTTGAGCGCGTCCAGCGCCTTGAATATCGCGTCACGGATTTGGTCCACCTTGCCCACCCCTTCGATCCGGATATATTTGGGAGCATCGGCACCGCCCTTGGCTTCCCAGTCTTTATAATAGTCGATCAGGGGCTCTGTCTGGGCATGGTACACCTCCAGGCGCTTTTTGACGGTCTCTTCCTTGTCATCGTCACGCTGGATCAGGGGCTCACCGGTCACGTCGTCCTTGCCCTCCTCCTTTGGCGGATTGAACACGACATGGTAGGTGCGGCCGCTGGGCAAGTGCACGCGACGCCCACTCATCCGCTTGATGATCTCTTCATCCGGGACATTGATATCGACCACCGCATCGATGGGGACACCGGCATCTTTCATGGCATCTGCCTGGGGAATGGTGCGCGGAAAACCGTCGAACAAAAACCCCTTCTCGCAGTCCGGCTGCTTGATTCTCTCTTTGACCAACCCGATAATCACATCGTCGGGAACCAATCCGCCGGAATCCATGTGTTTCTTGGCTTCCAATCCCAATTCGGTTCCGGCCTTGACCGCCGCCCGAAGCATGTCACCGGTGGAAATCTGCGGTATCTGGTACCGCTCCTTGATGTAGTTCGCCTGGGTTCCTTTTCCGGCCCCGGGGCCTCCCAATAAGATCAAGCGCATGTGACCTCCTCCTTTTCCAAGTTGTGGGAAATGCCAAACAGACATTCTGAAATCGCGAATGCGAATTCAAAATGATGTTGCGTTACGCAAAAACGGCGGCACAAGAACTGGTCTAAACCTCTGATATGCCATAAATAACGAATGCTTCCCTGACCCGGAAGCAAAAACAAGGCGAATATGACGGAAAGATCATGAAGAGTCAAGCCGTCAAGTTTTTTTCTTGCCAATCCGCCTTATCGTGTATATAAATGATTCTTTGCATTTCCAAGGCTGGACCGATTCTGAGATAAAGGGGTGATACGATTTGAAGGCCATCGAAGTCAAGGTACATGACAATGACCTTGAAAAGGCGATGCGCATTTTGAAAAAGAAGATTCAAAATGACGGTTTGTTCAAGCGGCTGAAGCTTAAAAAGAGCTATGAAAAGCCCAGTGAATACCGCCGTCGAAAGATGCGCGAAGCCTTGAGACGTCAAAGAATTGCCGAAGCCAAACGAAAACGGTACTGATTGGACGAAGGTCGAAAAACCCCGAAGTGCATTTGCACTTCGGGGTTTTTTTTGTGGTAAGGTTCTGGGTGCTGGGTACTGGATGCTGGGTACTGGATGCTGGGTACTGGATGCTGGATCGAGTGAATGCATCCGGCATCGAGGATCCAGGATCGTGCATGATCGCGGATAAAGCCAGGACACGAAAAATGACCGACAACATCGCATATGACGAGTGTCTGCGGGAGATGTTCTCCCTGCAGCGTTTCGGGATCAAGTTAGGGCTTGAAACCATCCGGCATCTTTTGACCGCTTTGGGAAACCCCCAGGATCGGTTCCAGACCGTGCACGTGGCCGGCACCAACGGCAAGGGCTCTGTGGCATCGGCCCTGGCGACGATCCTGAGGGTTTCCGGGTATCGTACGGGCCTGTTTACCTCTCCCCACCTGGTTCGATTCAATGAGCGCATCCAGATCAACGGTCGGGAAATCGAAGACCGGCATGTCATGTCTGCCTATCGCGCGCTTCAAGAGATCGATTCCGGCGGCAGGGAGCCGACCTTTTTTGAGATCAACACGGCCATGGCCTTTACCGAGTTTGCCCGGCAGGCAGTGGACTGGGCCGTGATCGAAACCGGTATGGGCGGGCGCCTGGACGCCACCAATGTCGTCCGGCCGGCGCTTGCGATCATCACCAATATTTCCCTGGAGCATAAGATGTACCTGGGCGGAACCGTGGCAAAAATCGCAGCAGAAAAGGCCGGCATCATCAAGAACGGGGTTCCGGTGGTCACCGGGGTTCACCAGAAATCGGCCCTGCGGGAAGTCGAGCATGCTGCAGACAAAAGCGGTTCCCAGGTTTACCAACTGGGCAAAGACTTTTCGTTCCGGCGAAACCGACAAGCGGGCACATTGACCTACAAGGGGATGGATACCGTCTTCCCCGGACTTCGCACCGGTCTTGCCGGCGAATTCCAGGCCCTCAATGCCTCCCTTACCTGCGCGGCGTGCGAGGCCCTTCGCCGGCAGGGTGTAGCGATCCCGGACGAGGCAGTATACCGAGGCCTGGCTGAAAACCATTGGCCAGGCCGCCTCGAGAAAGTGTTCGAACACCCCCTGGTGATCCTCGACGGGGCCCACAATCTGGCCGCGGCCCGGGCCCTTGGCCGATACATGGAAAGCGAGCTTGCCAACCGCCGTATTATCCTGGTTTCAGGGATCCTCGACGACAAGCCGTATGAAAAGATTCTGACCGACCTCTGCCGGCCGGCATCCGCAGCCATTCTCACCCGCGCAAGGATCGGCCGGGCGCTGCCGCCGGAGGTCCTTGAACCGGTCGCCAGGCGTTTCTTAAACGAGGTGACCCTGGCCCCGACGGTGGCCGAAGCCATGGACTTGGCGCTGAAAAGCGCCGGAAAAGAAGATGTGGTGGTGGTGGCCGGATCCCTGTACGTGGTGGGTGAGACGAAGGAATATTTCAATCGGCTCGAAGGCTGGGAAGCCAGGAGGCTGGGAAGCCAGGAGGCTGGGAAGCCAGGAGGCTGAATTCAAAAACCACATTCTTCGTGGATTTTTCTTTGAGCCCTATGCTCTATGCACCATGCTCTATGCAATTTTTATCGCCTCCCAACCTCCCAGCTTCCCAGCGGCGCGTCAGCGCCCTGCTTCCCAGCCTCCCAGCAGTTCCTTTTTTGATTGGGTTGACATCCACCTGCTGATCATTTAAATTGCCCCATCTCATGCGCCCGTAGCTCAGGGGATAGAGCGTCAGCCTCCGGAGCTGAAAGCCGCTGGTTCGAATCCAGCCGGGCGTACCAAGAAACTCCAAAGGGCGTTGCCGCTGCGGCAGCGCCCTTTTCTTTTGCCCGGCCCACGTCTTCCGCTGAAAACCAATTTTACACAGTGTAAAAATCTTTTATTGTTCGGCGAAGGGAACGATTCGTCGAGGTCAACCTTCCGTCTGAAGAAAGTCAACGATCAACAACGGCTGCTGACCGAGAGGACCGACAAAAAATTCTGGCATGCTGCGTGCTAGGTGATAGCTATCGCTGCATTGGATGCTTTAATCGGTTTCGTAACACGCGAGACATGAATAAAATCACAGAAGCGATTTTATGAGGAGACCACCACCCATGCTGGAAAATCGAATTCGTTACAAACCCCTTCGGGACAAGATCACCGACCCTGCAACCGCTTCGCGAATCATTGAAAACGGATCCAACCTGTTCATTTCCGGCTTTACCGCAGGATACCCCAAGCAAATCCCCCAGGAACTGGTGCGCCGGGCCAAACAGGGGGAGCAGTTCAAGATCAATCTGTACGCCGGGGCCTCCACCGGCGACCAGGTGGACGGCATTCTGGCCGAAGCCGGCCTGGTTTCCTGGCGGCGGCCGTACATGAGCGATCGAACCATGCGGAAAAAAATCAATGCCGGGGAAATCCGGTTCAAGGACGATCATCTTTCCCGTCTTTCGGCCGAAGTTCGGGCCGGCAACTGGGGCCGATGCGACGTGGCCGTCGTTGAGGCGGTGGCGGTCACGGAAAAGGGGCACCTGATACCGACCATGTCGGTGGGCAACACCCCGACCTACGTCAGGGAAGCGGATCGGATCATCGTCGAAATCTGTGCAGAGCCGGAGGAACTGGAAGGAATTCACGACATCTACATTCCGGAGGATCCGCCCTACCGGATGCCGATTCCCATCTACCGGGCGGCCGACCGCATCGGCAAGCCCTTTATCGAAATGAATCCCGACAGGGTGTCCGCCATCGTGTTCAGCGATCAGGAAGATACCTGCGCCATATTCTCCAAGCCGGACGAGGCGTCGATTCGGATCGCCGAACACATCCTCGATTTTGTCCGTCATGAAATCCGAAAAGACCGCATACCGCCGACTCTGCCATGGCAGTCCGGCGTAGGTGACGTTGCCAATGCTGTGCTCAACGGGTTTATCGAAGACGATTTTTTCGATGGACTGTCCGTCTATTCAGAAGTCCTGCAGGACGCCATTTTGGATCTCATCGACATCGGAAAAGTGCGGGCGGCTTCGGGTTCAGCGATGACGCTTTCGCCCAAAGCGAGGCGCCGCTTCTTCAATGAGCTGTACCGATACAAGGAAAAAATCGTCCTTCGGCCCGTGGAGATCTCCAACTCCCCTGAGGTCATCCGCCGGCTGGGAGTCATCTCCGTAAACACCGCCATCGAGGTGGACATTTACGGACAGGTCAATTCCACCCACCTGATGGGGTCTCAGCTCATGAACGGGATCGGCGGATCCGGAGACTTCCTCCGAAATGGGGCCCTCACCTTCGTGGTCACGCCCAGTACGGCCAAGGCCGGAAAGATTTCCTCCATCGTGCCAATGGTCTCCCACGTGGACCACTCCGAGCACTCCGTGGATATCATCGTTACCGAGCACGGTCTCGTCGACACCCGCCCCCTGACGCCGCGGCAGGTCGCCGAGCAGATCATCCGTCGCTGCGCGCATCCCGACTTTCGCGATATGCTTTGGGACTACTACCAGCGGGCCGCGACATCCGCAGGGGGCCATGAACCGCACCTTCTAAAAGAGGCCTTTTCATTCCATCAGCGGTACATGGAAACCGGTGACATGCGCCCGGCTCCGTAGACGGTGGGCTTGCGCGCCCGGAGATTGGGGCTTACTTTCTTTTCCCTTGCTTCGCCCGGGGACCGGGGCCACATCGCAGCAATCCGCCGCAAAGGAGACGCCATGATCACTGGACATGCCACCACCGAAGCCACCGCCGTTTTTGCCGACCGGAGCAACACACCGCCCGGGTTCTGCTCCCTTGGCCGCACCGGGCTGAAGGCAAGCCGGGCCGGTTTCGGGGGATATCGGGTTGGTGCCGGGGTGGTCCGCCACCAGGAGGCGCTGACAGCCGCCCTTCGCTCGGGAATCAATCTTATCGACACCAGCGCCAATTACGCCGACGGCGGCTCGGAATCCCTGGTGGGACAGGTTCTGCAAGATCTGACCGCCGCCGGGGAAGTGGATCGGCAGCAGGCGATCATCATCTCCAAGGTGGGATATCTCCAGGGAGAAAATTTCGCCTTGAGCCAGCATCGCAAAAGCGAGGGCCGCCCTTTTCAAGACCTGGTGGAATACGGCAAAGGATTAGAGCATTGCATCCACCCCGAGTTCATCGAAGACCAGTTGACCCGAAGTCTTACCCGCCTGAACCTGCAAACGTTAGACGGCTATCTGCTGCACAATCCTGAGTATTACCTGGGATGGGCCAAGAAAAACGGGATTTCTTTGGAAGAGAGTCGAACGGAGTACTACCGGCGCATCCGCTCCGCCTTCGAACACCTGGAAACCGAGGTCGAAAAAGGACGTATCCGCTTTTACGGCATCAGTTCCAACACCTTTCCAAACGCGGCCGACGATCCGGAGTTCACCGGCCTGGAAACCGTCTGGCAAATTGCCGAATCCGTCTCTTCCGGGCATCACTTTTGCCTCGTCCAGATGCCGTTCAACCTGTTGGAGTCCGGCGCGGTGTTGGAGAGAAACCAACCCGGCGGCAAAAGCGTGCTTTCATTTGCCGCGGGAAAGGATCTGGGCGTGCTGATCAACCGCCCGTTGAATGCGTTTGCCGGCGGGCGTCTTCTTCGCCTGGCCGATCCGGCCCAAACCGAACGGATGGACACCAACGAGGTGATCGAAACCATTCGACAGCTCGCCAAATCCGAATCACGACTCTGGCGGACAATTCTTCCCCGACTGGATATTCCGGAAGGACTGAAAAACCGGGTCAAACAGCAGAACGAGATCGCCGACAGCCTCAAGCACTATTGGAAGAATTTCGGCTCTTACGAGGGCTTTCGACAGGCAAAAGATGGCGTATTCTTGCCCCGCGTGCAAGGGGTGCTCGATTTTCTTCAGCCCCATGGGCAAAACGATCCCGAATTGGGCGAATGGTTGACGTCCCACAGCCGGCGCCTGGGGCAGGCCTTCGAGGCGGTGGGATCGATCTACGTGGAAGAGGCCGCCCGCGTTTTGAACCGGATCCGTTATGCGGTCGACGAGGCGGACCCGGATTGGAAACAGGCCGAGACTCTCAGCCAGAAAGCGATCCGGGCCCTTCGCTCCACCAGCGGGGTTTCCTCAGTGCTGGTGGGGATGCGCGAAACCGGCTATGTGAAAGACGTCCTGGCCGAGCTGGAGCGTCCTGTGGCGCAAGCCGATCGCCGCGACAGTTGGGAAAAGCTGACACAAGCTTTGGCGGAAAAGGATGGAGCGATATGAGCGAGATCAAAAGCACCCTGGATCTGGTCATGGAAAAGACCAAACATCTGTCGATGTCGGCCGAGGAAAAAGAGCGCGAGAAAAAGGCGGACTTCGAAAAACGGCTTAAGGGCTTGCTGCAGCACTATGCAGACGGCGCCTTATCCGTAAAAACGCTTGAGGAAAACATCAACGAATTGGAGGCGGAAAAAAGCATTTCCGATCGCCGGCTGGTGGTCGGGGGCGTGCTTTCCCGCATCGATCTTTCGCAGGACAACAAACGCTGGATGGACCTTCTGGCCGCCCTTGCCCCGGAAGTGTCTCCTCCTCTCACAGAAGCCCTGGCGACCCACCGGGAACAGGAGACCGGTCTTTCGCGATCCGTGGAACGGCGAATGCTGGATCGACTCAAAAAAGACCACGGCATCGA
>CBFCZJ010000212.1:0-6895 GCA_965602445.1 uncultured Desulfobacterales bacterium
CGATGATCGGATGAAGGTCTAAACTCTTTTTTGCAAAGCGTCAAGGCGAAGGACCGCATAGTTTCGATCCGCATTTTATCTCTGGTGGAGAGATCGGAAAGATTTCACGATTCCGGCGATGGAGGTAAGAAGCACGAAATTCGAATATCGAAATCCGAAACAAATCCGAAATTCAAATGTCCAAATGACAAAAACAAATCGGCTTCTATGAAATACAGCCTCGGCGTCCTCAGGTGTTTGTCCCAAATCTGCGTTTGTTTCGAATTTTGAATTTTGGTCATTTGAATTTGTTTCGGATTTCGTGCTTCGAACTTCGAATTTATGTCTGTTATTTGTTTCATGCTTGCATGCTTGGCGGTAGACCGGGAAAAGGGGTACTTTCCGGACTTCACCAGAGGGTCTGCACGGCGTCGGCGCTCAGCTCGAGGGACATGGCGATCATCAGGATTCCGGAGAGGATGTCTGACTGTTTCCGGTAGCGGCGGGCCACCGCCGAGGCGCCGCCGCCGACCAGCAGCAGACCGGGCAGGGTTCCTGCACCGAATGCCGCCGTCAAAAGCGCCCCGGATCCCATGTTTCCCGCGCCCAGGGCCCGGGCAAATGCACCGAAAGAGAGCCCGCAGGGGAGAAATCCGAACATCGCTCCCAGAACGAAAAGACCGCTCCACGTTTCGGCGGCAGCCCGGGACCGAAGCAGACGGCCGAGGCCGGGAATCCTCCGGGGTTCTGCGACCGAAAGCCAGCTAGGTTCTTGAATCAGACCGATGCGTCCCAGGCCAAAGACCAGGAGAAAACCGGCGGCCGCCAGGGAAAACATCACCTGGGAGCGAGTGATCCAGAGCGCCGGATCGCTGCCGGTCATGCCGGCGATCCAACCGAGTCCGGCACCGGCGGCGCCCATGACGGCGCCGATGGCCGTATAGGTGAGCAGCCGACCGCCGTGGTAGGCCAGATGGTGGCGATAACCGCCGATCCGGCCCGGAAATGCGATCACCAGCGGTCCGCACATGCCGATACAGTGCCCGGTGCCGAAGATACCGAGAAGAAACATTGCCGTCAGATCGATGGAAGAGGGGGCCATAACGATTCCGCCGCCCTTATGGCACGGGAGACGCAAATTTTCAAGAAACGACAGGGTCTGTCGTCGCAGGACTTCATGGCATTGCTTGCCTTTTGCCGCCGGTTTCGGTATTTTCTTTCACCGCAGAGCCCAGAGAGCGCGGAGAAATTATCATAGTGCCTTATGTTGAATGAAAATACGTGGAGATCATAATCAATGCCTAAAATGATCTATAATGCCTAAATTGCCTAAAATAGTGGTGTCACTTCGCTCCATCTTTCATATAAACAGGCAGTATTCCATAATTTTAGGCATTTAAGCGCATTTTAGGCATTTTAGGCAATTCCAATCTTCGCGCCGCTGCGGTGTGCAACTCATTCCCAAAAACGCCGACAACGCGTGTCCGCTGCAGGAGGATCCATGAGATTTCCCCGACTGTCTCTCTGCCGGTGCTTGGCGATGATGGCGATGGTTCTTTTCCTTTTTCCGGCGGCCTGCCAGGATTCGAAAAGTCCATCCGGACCCGGCCCGAAACCCGCGCTCCGGGGCCTCGATGCGGCGGGCCGGATGCAGATCGGCAAAGAAGACCGGTGCCCGGTCTGCGCGATGCCGGTGGCGGCCCACGAACCGTTTTCCGCCGCCATCGTTCTAAAAGACCAGACCACTTTCTACTTTTGCGCTCCGGGATGCATGATGCGGGCATGGCTTCATCCGGACGTTCACCTGGGCCGCCAGCGGCGCCAGCTTGGCCGCACCGTGGTGAGGGACTATTTTTCCGGGGATTTCATTGACGCTCATGAGGTCTTCTGGGTGTCCGGATCCGATGTGATCGGCCCCATGGGCCCTGCCCTGGTCCCCCTGAAAGATTCATCGGACCTGGCCGCGTTCCGCCGGCGGCACGGCGGAAAAGAAGTGTTCCAACTCCGGGATCTCAACGATCAAAACTGGGAGAAACTGACAGGCAAACGCGCGAAACGGTGACCCCCGATGGAGCCTTCCCAGAAAAGAGGGTGTCCGCATGATCGGCTCGATACCGCCCGGCTTCTTTTCCGGGCCGCTCTTTTGCTCTCCTTTGCGGCCGCCGCCGCAGTGGCTGCAGATACGCTGATGCGGTCCGGCGCCCCGGTCAAAGCGCCGAAAGCCGCGGTGAGCGCCCTGCATCTTTCCAGCCTGGCCCTGGTGCCCTCGGGCCGGTCCCTTCGGCTTCCCGGGGGAGTGCGAGAAGGGGTCGATCTTCGCCACGATTTTTTCCTCCCCCGGCCCGCGCCGGACCTGTCCGGCCTGCTTCTGCCGCCGCGCACAACCGGTCCCGCCGTGGAACAGCGCCGATGAAAGGGTGTCGCATCGAAAATGTGGTGCTCTGGGCCGCACGGGAGGTTCTCCGCCGGCCGGGTGATGCGGTGATGACCGGGATCTGTCTGGCGGTGATCACCGCTGTGATGGCCACGGCGCTGCTGCTGAGCCATGCGGTCTCGGATACGGCCGGGCGGATTTTGTCGGAATCGCCGGCGCTGGTCGTCCGGCGGATCGACGCCGGCGGATGGGCGCCGATCCCGGTCGATGAAGGGGTTTCCCGCATCCGAACCGTTCCCGGTGTCATGGCGGTCCGCCCCCGGATCTGGGGGGCGGCAAGAATGGAACAGGGGCCGGTCACCGTGGTCGGCGCAGGGTCGGACGTTCATTTTGCGGCAATCGGCGGCGGCGAAGAGATCCCACATCCGGGACCGGGCCAGGCGGTTGTCGGACCCGGCATCGACGCCGTCGACGGCCGTTTGCTGATTTCTCTCGGCGCTGCCAGTCCTGTGGCTTTTGCGGTTGCCGGGCGGATGCCCGATGAAACCGCCATGGCGACCCACGACCTGGTGATTCTTAACCCGAGCGACGCGGCACAGGTTCTCGGCATCGCTCCGGGGTTTGCCAGCGACCTTGCGGTGGAAGTCTTTCACGAAGAGGAGGCCGAGGCCCTGGCGCCGGAGCTGGCCCAAGCCCTTCCCTGGCCGGTTCGCATCACCACCCGGGCCGAAGCGGTCAAAAGTTATTCGGGACCGGTGCTTCGCCGGGGGAGCCTGGCGGCTTTGGTGTTGCTCCCCGGTGTTTTGGCGGTGCTCCTGCTGGTGGTCGTTACGGTGCGGGAACGGGCCTGCCGGGCCAAGACCGTCGGTCTGTTCAAGGCCCTCGGCTGGCAGACTTCGGACGTGTTTCTGGTTCACCTGCTCGAATCGGCCATGACCGCGATTCCAAGCGTTCTTTTGGGGACGGCCGCCGGTTACGGACTCGTTTTTTTCCCCGGCGTTGCCTGGCCTTCCCGGCTGCTGTTCGGATGGTCCCAGGCGCCTCCCGGCCTTTTCCTGGATCCGGCCGGCACCCTTGCGGTTCTGGCCGAGATCGGCGCCCTTGTCCTGTTTCCCTTCCTGGCGGCTGCTGCAGGGCCGAGCCTTCGTGCAAGCCTGGCCGACCCCCAGGATCTGCTGGAAAAAGGACGCTGAACCATGGGAAATGAAATTCGCTGCCGGCAGGTTTCGATGACGCGGTCTACCGTTTCAGGAGGTAGAAAGCTGATTTTGAACCGGGTCAGCGCCTGTTTTCCGGGCGGCGGCATTTCCGAGGTCAACGGCCCCAACGGGGCGGGAAAGAGCACCCTGCTGCACGTGATGGCCGGTCTGCTCCGGCCCACTGAAGGGGAGGTGCTCTTCAACGGCGCGCCGGTGTCGCGCTGGAGCGCCGGACACCGGGACCGGTGGCGCCGGCAGGTGGGCATTATTTTTCAGGATCTTCATCTCATCGAGGATGTCACCGCCCTGGAAAACGTCATGCTGCCGATGATTCCCCGGGGGTTGTCCGTCGGCGAGCTTCGGCGAAAAGCTTTTTCGGCCATGGAGCGGATCGGTGCGGCGGACCTGGCTTCCCTGCCGGTAGCCCAGATGTCCGGCGGCCAGCGGCAGCGGGTTGCCATTGCCCGTTCGGTGGTGGAGACGCCGGCCCTGCTCTTGGCCGACGAGCCGGCGGCCCATCAGGACTGTAAGGGAAAGGACCTTCTGCGCGTCCTTTTTTCCGACCTCAAGCAGCAGGGCGTCACCATCGTCATTGCCGGCCGCAGGGAGCGGGCGCTCTACAGCGACACAGGACCCGATCTTTCCTTTCAAATGGAACAAGGCGAGCTCAAGGGGCCGTCATGATCCGGCATCCCCTGATGCTTTCGGTGGCAGCGCTCGATCTGCTGTGCCTGGCCGCGCTGGCCGCGGCGGTGGCGGCGGTGTTTCCGGTGCTGGTCCGGTGGCGGCCGGGGGCTGCGGACAGCAGGCAGCTGTCTGCGGAGCGGAGCGCCGAGGCCGGCGTCCTGATTGCGCGCATGGCAGGGGCTGCGCTGGCACTTTCAACGCTGCTTTTGATCGTCGGAATCTCTGTTGTCCTGCCGGACGCCGTGCCCGGGGCCATGTGCGGCACCGGCGTTCTGCAGGCCGCTGCTCCCCTGGGCGGCCGGGCTATTTTTTTCCGGCTCCTGGCGCTGCTCGGGCTTTCGCTCTGGAGTCTTTTAGAGCACCTCAACCGATCGAAGCCCGAAGCGGTCCTGACCGAAACCGCCGCCCGCGTCCTTGCGGCGGTCTCACCACTGGTGCTGCTGGCCGTGTGGGACTCTGCCCGGGCGATGTGGGGAATTGACTTTGGACAGCCGGTGGACTGCTGTGCCACGGTCTACGATCCGGTCTTCGCCGCCTCTGCGGGAAAGGGCGTCCTTTCGGACCGGTTCTGGGTGCTTTCTTTTTCGGCGTCTACGGTGTTTTTGGGCGGCGCGGCCCTCGGTGCGCGAAACTCCCACCGAATCCGGCGCAGGTGGAGCTGGCCCCTTGCCGTCCTGACCCTTTTCTGGGTGACCGCGGCAGCCGGCGTCCTGGTCAACGTCTTTTCCGCGTACATCTTCGGTGTGCTGGCCCACGACTGCCCGTGGTGCCTGTTTTTGCCAGAACACCGGATGGTGGGGTTTTTGCAGTTCGGCGCTTTGGCAATGGCGGCACGGGAAGGCATTCCGGCCCCGGCCTTATCTTTGGCGGCAATCGCCCATCCGAGGCTGGCCTGCCCGGCGGCCGAGCGGATCCGAACCGCCGCCGGCCGCATTCTGCTGTCGATGTCGGTGTTTCTGGTTTTTTCCGCAGGGCCGGCGCTGCTCTGGCGCCTGCGCCACGGGGTCTGGATATCGGGATGATCAAATCGCTGACGCGTTTTGATCATAATGTGAAAATCTGAGGAAAGAATATGGAATTGAGCATCGAACAACTGCTTGAGTGGCTGGCCGAGATTGCGCCCAACCCCTATCTGCAGGCCCTGGTCATCATCGTTGTATTCTATCTTCTGGCCAGGCTCCTGGACGCGATCATCACCCGGGTGCTGAAAAAATGGATCAAAAGGACCAGTTTCACCCTGGACGATCAAATTCTCGAAATTTTCCACCGGCCCGTCTTCGTGAGCGCCATGCTGTTCGGCCTGTTTCTGGCCGCCGAACAGATCGCCTTGCCCGATATGCTCCGGTTTCTGACGATAAACGGGCTGAAAACCGTGGCCATTTTCATCTGGGCGGTCGCCGGCGGCAGATTTTTTAAGCTGCTGCTGGGCTTGTTGAGCCTGGACCACCTGAGATTTCCCCTGGTCCAGGAGCGGACCCTGCCGCTGTTTAACAACCTGCTGGTGATCCTGGTGGTGGGGCTGGCCGCCTATTTCATTTTTTTGACTTGGGAAGTCGATGTCACGGCCTGGATGGCCTCTGCCGGCATTATCGGCTTGGCGATTTCTTTTGCGGCAAAAGATTCTCTGGCAAACCTGTTTTCAGGGGTGTTTATCGTGGCAGACGCGCCGTACAAACTCGGCGATTTTATCGTGCTCGATTCGGGCGAGCGGGGCGAAGTAACCCACATCGGCATCCGCAGCACGCGGCTGCTCACCCGGGACGACGTGGAGATTACCGTCCCCAACTCGATCATGGGAAACGCCAAGATTACCAACGAGGCCGGCGGGCCGCATGAAAAATACCGCATCCGGGTCAAGGTGGGGGTGGCTTATGGGTCGGATCTTCAACAGGTGCACGATATTTTGCTCGATGTGGCGCACGGCCATCCGGAGGTCTGCAAAACCCCCGAGCCCCGTGTCCGGTTCCGGGCCTTCGGCGACTCGAGCCTGGACCACGAGCTGCTGTGCTGGGTGGATCGGCCGGTGCTGCGGGGCCGGGTGCTTCACATGCTCAACACCGTCATCTACAACCGGTTTCTTGCCGAAGGGGTGGAAATTCCCTTTCCCCAGCGCGACGTGCATCTTCGCACGTCCCCATCCTCGACCTGAATTGCGAAGTAAATGTCTGCGTATTTATGGCGACAATTGCTTCACCGCCGAGGTGAGATCGGAAATGCCTAAAATGAGCTTAAATGCCTAAAATTATGGAATACTGCCTGTTTCATAGGAAAGCCGGAGCGAAGTGACACCACTATTTTAGGCATTTATTACGATTTGCACTCCTTGTCCCACTCGGGACAGGCATCCTCCATGGCGGCGGTGTATTTCATCATGCATTCGCCGCACTCCATCTCCACGTTGGGCACGTCGCCGAACTTTTCCTGGATCTCTTCTTTGGACAGATGGGATACGGCGCTGCAGCCGCACTGGGGGCAGGTACTTTCGACCTTGTAGCGCTTTTTTTCCATGATCTCCTCCATGTCGGTTAAATGGTCAAATCGTTGAATGGTCAAGTGGGAAGCCCCGGTCGCCCTTGCAAGGCGCTACGGCCGCGTTTCCAGTTAGAGCGCTTGTCAGAATAACGTTCCGATTGCAGCAGTCCTCTGGGTGCTGACT
>CBFCZJ010000213.1:0-6866 GCA_965602445.1 uncultured Desulfobacterales bacterium
CGGCAAAGAGGCCCACGCGGCACCACAGTAGGGGACGTCTATTCTTTTATAACTTTCTTGCGTAAACGCCGCGCTTCTTCACGAAAAATCGATAGCAAGTTATAAAAGAATAGACGTCCCCTACTTATGACCCGCCGCTTTTGCTGCCGAAAACCTTGCGCTTTTCCGCGAAGGAGTTAGGATTTGTCTTGTTACAGGAGGTCTCATGCCCTACCGACGCGTCGTCATCAGACAATATGGACCGCCCGATGTGCTGGAAGTCGTCGAAGAGCCGTATCTTCCCGAACCGGCGCCCGGACAGGTGCGGGTAAAGATGCTGGCCGCCAGCGCCTCATATACCGACACGATGATCCGCAAGGGCGCTTATCCGGAAGTCAGGCAAAAACCGCCCTTTTCATTAGGATACGACCTGGTGGGAGTGGCAGACAAGCTCGGCGAGGGCGCCCGCAGATTCAGGCCGGGCGACCGGGTCTGCGACCTGACCGTGATCGGGGCCTACTCCGAATACCTGTGCGCGGACGAAGACCGCCTCGTGAAGGTTCCCGATGCGCTGGACCCGGGCGAAGCGGTAAGCCTGGTGCTGTCCTTTATGACGGCATACCAGATGCTCCACCGCACGGCGAAGGTGCAGCCGGGGCAGTCCATTCTGGTACACGGGGCTGCCGGTGCGGTTGGAAGCGCTCTTCTGGCCTTGGCCCGCCTCCACGATGTGAACGTCTACGGGACCGCCTCCGGAAAAAAGCGCGACCTGCTGGAAACTTACGGCGCCACGCCCATCGACTATCGCCGGGAAGACTTCGTCGAGCGGCTCTTCCGGGAATCCCCCGAAGGGGTGGACGCCGCCTTCGACGCCCTGGGGCTGAAGAGCTTCAAACGGTCGCTGAAAACGGTGAAGCCAGGCGGGACGCTGGTTGCCTACGGCTTTTCAAACACCGTCGACCGGGGAAAAGCCGCCGTTTTACGCGATTTTATAGGATTCAAGCTCATGGAACTGTTGCCTGGCTCCCGCAGAAAGGTTTTTTATTCCATCACCGCCATGAGAAAGCAGCATCCTGACTGGTTTGTCCAAGACCTGACCACGCTTTTCGATCTACTGTCGGAGGGACAGATCAAGCCCGTCATCTGGAAGCGACTTCCGCTTTCCGAGGCAAGGCTGGCCCACGAACTCATCGAGCAATCCAAGCCGGCAGGCAAAATCGTCCTGTTTCCGCCCGGAGCCGAGCCCGCCGGAGAAAAGGAAATCCAATGAACAAAAAATCACACCTCTATGTCCTTTGGACCAATGACAATCCGGTGACCGCCGAGAAAATGGTGTTCATGTACACCGTCAATTCCCTCCGACAAAAATGGTGGGAGCAAGTTACGCTGATCATCTGGGGGGCAACGGCCAAACTGGTGAGTGAAAACGCCCGCATCCAGGACAAGATCCGGGAGGCGCTCGAGGCGGGGGTTCATGTCACGGCATGCAAAGCCTGTGCGGATCAACTTGGGGTCACCGAAACGCTGGAGAATCTTTCCATCGAAGTCAAATACTGGGGGGCTCCGCTTACCGATCTTTTAAAAAATGAAGAACCCCTGCTGACGATATAATCACAGGGAACCCAGCCTTTGAAAACGGCTCCAGGGGGGAAATTGCCATGCCCGAATTGACATGCATTTTCTGCGGCGGTATCGCCGCACTGCACGGCCGGTGAGCCGACGCAAGGGTGACCTGCAGGTCCTGCGGGATGGAGACCGGTCCGGAGGAATATCGGGATCAGATCGAAAACTGGAAGGAGACCGTCTGTGAAAGGACGTTCGGAGACCCGGAATCCGGCGCTGCAATCGGAACGTTAGTCTAACAAGCGCTCTATTCTTCCAGCAGCGCCCCGATGGCCTCCCTGCTTCCCTTCAGGGAAAACCGTGTTCTTTCCGCCTCTCCGGTGATCCGGTAAAATTCGAACACCATTTTGCGGCCCTGCATGATCTCGCACAACTCTTTTTTTCTTTCCTTTGCCGGGGCGTCGGGGTCGCAGGGATCGCCGGTTCCGTCCCAGATGAACCAGCTGACCTGCCTGGTTCCCATTTCAACATAAATTCCCCAGCTGGCCACTGATCTTTCCTCCAGATCGTCTATGCGATACACGGGCGGCTCTGTGCCCAGCAGCATCGGGGAGTCTTCAGGGATCTGAAAAATGGCGCCCACCCGACCGTCGTCCTCCCGGACGAGAGAAAATCGGTATCCTTCCTGGTTCTCCACCCAGGCCGCTGTGACCGTTTCTTCCAGCCGTTCGTTTTTGGTAACCTGCCAGCTTTCGGCCGCCGCATGGCTGCTCATCGAAATAGCGGCCAAAATCGCTCCAAGGGCCAGTGCAAAAGAAAACTGTTTCATCGTATCGTCTCTTTCAGGGTCCGGCGCTGTCGGAATCCGACCCTGCCGGACCGGTTTTAGAATTCCAAAACGGGCGTTTTTCCTTTCCGCGGTTGTAGGGACACTAACTTCACCGGCGGGAATTTCAAGGCGGCCGATGGAAAGTGCTTGTGAATGCGTTCATATCTTGTAGGATCGACAGGAGGTTTTTTCTATGCTCCCAAATCCTTATGAAGGCCGCATACGTCCGAGAAACGACCGAAAAATCCAGCCGGGCGATTATGTCCTTTATTGGATGCAGCAGTCCCAGCGGGCGGAAGACAACCACGCCCTGGAATACGCCGTCGCCCTGGCCAACGAACACCAAAAACCCCTGGTCGTCGTGTTCGGGCTGACCGGCAATTACCCGGAGGCAAACCTGCGCCATTACCGCTTCATGCTCGAGGGGCTGGCTGAAACCCAAGAAACCTTGGCCAAACGCGGTATTTTGCTTTCCATCCGCCCCGGCTCTCCGCCGGATGTGGCCCTTAAAGCGGCCCAGAACGCATGCTGTCTGGTCTGTGACAGGGGCTATCTCCGCCACCAGCGGTCCTGGCGAAGGCAGGCGGCAAACCGGTCGCCGTGCCCGGTCTTCGAGGTGGAATCCGACGTGGTGGTGCCGGTACAGGCCGTGTCGGACAAGGCCGAATACGCGGCACGAACCATTCGCCCCAGAATCCACCGCCATTTGGATCGGTTTTTGTGCAGCGTTCCAACCAACGAACCGCAGACAGGCAGCACCAGCCTCCCACCCGAAGGCGTCGATCTTTCCGACATCGATCGGGTGGTCGCGCAGATGAATATCGATAAGAGCGTCGCACCGGCAACCGGATTTTTCAGGGGCGGCACAAAAGAGGCGATACGGCGCTTTGACGTATTTTTGACCCAGCACCTGGACCGGTATGCCGAAAACAGCAACCAGCCGCAATCCGACGATGTGTCGGGTATGAGCCCGTACCTGCATTTCGGCCAGATCTCACCGCTTTATCTGGCGATGAAGGTCAAGAAAAGAAAATCAGCCGACCATGAAGCGGTGGATGCCTTTCTTGAAGAACTCGTCGTCCGCCGGGAGCTGGCCGTCAACTTCGTCTATTACAACGACCGCTATGACCGATACGACTGCCTGCCGCAGTGGGCCCAAAAGACCCTTTCCGAGCACCGGCAAGACAAACGGGAACCCCTCTACGACCAAAACACCCTGGAGGCGGCGCAAACCCACGACCCCTATTGGAACGCCGCCATGAAGGAGATGAAGCACACCGGCTTTATGCACAACTACATGCGCATGTACTGGGGAAAGAAAATCCTCCAGTGGAGCCGGACGCCGGAAGAAGGCTTCGAGACGACCCTGTCCATCAACAACCGCTATTTTTTGGACGGCCGCGATCCGAATTCCTTTGCCGGTGTGGCCTGGATTTATGGGCTCCACGATCGTGCCTGGGCGGAGCGGGGGATCTTCGGCAAAGTACGCTACATGGCCGCCTCGGGACTGGAAAGAAAATGCAATATTCGCGCTTACGTGGAAAAGATCGAAGACAAGACAAGGAATGTGACATGACATCCGAAGAACGATTGGAGCGGCAGATCCGCTTTATAAAGGAGATCGACCGGCTCAAGCAGATCCAGCGCCAGACCCTGCTCATGGACCGATCCCGGCAGGAAAATTCCGCCGAGCACTCCTGGCACATGGCCGTCATGGCCATCCTGCTGGCAGAAACCGCCGCATGGAAGAAGGTGCCCCCACGCTCTGGCACTATGCCCGGGCGATGATCGAAGAGGCGGTGGAAAAAAGGCATCTTCAGCCGTAACCCGGAAGGAAAAGAATTCCCTTAAAAAGGAGCTTCTCCCATCAGCAGCGGCGCGTTGAAAGCAGGACTTTTGGCCATCCGATCGGCCATCTGGCGGGCCCGGCGTCGAAACCGCGGGTCGGCGGCCACGGTCCGAATTCGAGCCGCCAGGGACTGAATTGAGAGTCTGCGCCGATCCAGGGGCGCCGGCCCGACCCCCATGTCCTGGATGCGCCGCGCCCAGTAAAACTGATCCAGAATGTGGGGGATCAGGATCTGAGGCACGCCGGCCCGGGCTGCGGTGGTGGTGGTTCCGGCCCCGCCGTGGTGGATTACCATCGCTGTTTTCGGAAACAGCCGGCCGTGGTCCACCGAACCGACAAGATAGCAGTCGTTGTCCATCCGTTCCTCCCGACCCCAGGAAACCACCAGCCTCATGTTTGCCCGTCGGGCCGCTGCGGTGACCTGAAGGAAAATCTTTCGCCGGTCCGGATAGGGCATGCTCCCGAAGCCGAAGTAGACCGGCGGCGGTCCTTCCGCCAAAAAGGCTTCCAAGGACGGGCCCAGCCGATCGCTTCCGGCAAGATGCGGATAGCCGATCCTTGTCACCGGTTTTTTCACATCCCCGGGAAGCGGGGACAGCACCGGATCTGCAGCCAACAAGGGTCGCTCCCCCAACAGGTGCTCCAAGGTGCCGCAGCAAAGCGGATCGAGGCCCAAGGATTTGCGGCAGCGGTCGATCATCGGCTGGAAAGCGACCCGGTCGGCAAGTGCCGCCACATTCCAGGAAAGCCGGTTGAGCCCTGCCGGCATCCGGTGGTTACGGCAAAGCAGAGACGGATATGCGTCCGAGCGAAAAACCTGAGGGCAGAAGAGCATGTAGCGGTAGGGAACCGCCAGAAATTCCGCCGCCGAGGGCAGCCCGAAGGAAAGAGAGCACCCCACGGCCAGATCTGCGCCACACAGTAGGGCTGGAAGCGCCCGGAACTGGATCCGGGTCTGGTCCCGAAAAAACCGGAGAAACGGAGCGGCAGACCAAAGGGAATGAACGTCCGGATGCCTTTCGGCAAACGCCGTGAATGAATCGCCCAAGGGCTCGAACGAAACGCCGACGGAAGTGATCCAGCGCCGGTTTTCCGGCGGTGCCGCAAGAAGAACATCGTGGCCGGCCGACTGCAGCGTCAGACAAAGGGCGATGACCGGCTGTACATCCCCCCGCGTTCCGTATGTGGCGACAAGGATTTTCAAAATATAACAGCGTAACTTCTGCACCGGACAGGATCTGGTGCAAAGGGCTGAAGGCCGGAGGACTTTTTCCATAGGAGATGCACAGCCATCCCCACCGGTTCGATCTTCAGCCGATCGGAGCCCGGCTAACCGGCAAACTGCCTTTTGCGTACCTTCAGAGTCAGGATCTCCTCAGAAACTGTTTTCAGTCTGTCCACCGCGTTTGCAAAAGGCTCTTCAACGCGGAAAAGGGAACCAACAGCTCGGTCGGTCCTGCAGCGTATGATGCGGTTTCATACGGGTTGAAATAAAACAGCACGCCTTCGGCGATCACGGCGAAATTGTCGTTCATCTTGCTCGATTTCTTAGCAAAGGCCGGTGCGTTTTGCAAAAGTACATCGATGCCGTCTTGCAGTTTTTTGCCGGTTTGTGGTAGTCGTTTTTTTTTCCTGTCAACCGTAACCCCTCGAAAGCCGCTGCCATGGTCTATCTGAAACTGTTTCTGACCGCCTTTTTCTGGGGCGGAACCTTCATCGCCGGCCGAAGTCTTGCCGGCACGGTCGGACCGTTTTCGGCAGCGTTTCTCCGTTTTGCCGTGGCCGCCACCCTGTTGATATTGCTGACCTGGCGGCTGGAGGGCCGGCTCCCCAAGCTGAAACCCCGGATGCTGCCCGGGGTCCTGCTGCTGGGCATGACCGGCGTTTTTTCCTATAACGTCTTTTTTTTCAAAGGCCTTGCCCTGATCGAGGCGGGAAGGGCCGCCATCATCATCGCCAACAACCCGGTGCTGATCACCCTCTTTTCGGCGCTGCTCTTCGGCGAACGGCTCACGCCGCTGAAGATCGTCGGGGTGCTCCTATCGGTGACCGGGGCTATGGTGGTCATCACCCGGGGAGATCTTGCCAGCATTGTTGGCGGCGGTATCGGACCGGGTGAGCTTTTCATCTTCGGCTGTGTGGCAAGCTGGGTGGCCTATTCCCTGATCGGCAAAAAGGTCATGGCCGATCTTTCGCCTCTGTCGGCGGTGACCTATTCCGCCGCGATCGGCGCCGCGGCATTGTTGCCGACGGCCATCTTAGAAGGTCTGGCCGCAGACGCCCCTTCCTACCGAATCTTGGACTGGGTGGCGATCTTTTATCTGGGGGTTTTCGGCACGGTGGTCGGCTTCGTCTGGTATTACCAGGGAATCCAGCGGATCGGCCCGGCCCGGGCCAGCCTGTTTATCAACTTCGTGCCGATCAGCGCCGTGGTCCTCGCCTTTTTCCTTCTCGGTGAAGCGCTGACCCCTTCTCTGGCGGCAGGAACGCTGCTGGTCTGCACCGGCGTCTATCTCACCAACCGGAAGGCAAGACCGCCGGTACCGGTCGCCGTGCCGGCTGCCGCCGACACGGAAATTCGAAATTCGGACTGCGGTTCTCCATAAAACTCCAGGAAGCCTGAGCCGGAGGCCGATGGGTGTCAGA